>JBFXGB010000019.1:0-31813 GCA_050178405.1 Halothiobacillaceae bacterium | reverse complement strand
GCCTTGCGATACCAGGCCACCGCTTCCTTATCGTTTTGCGCCACGCCTCGGCCATTGGCGTACATATAGCCCAAGTTGAATTGCGCAGCAGCATTCCCCTGCTCGGCCGCCTTGCGATACCAGGCCACCGCTTCCTTATCGTTTTGCGCCACGCCTCGGCCTTCAAAGTAAGTTAGACCCAAGATGAGTTGCGCACCAGCATTCCCCTGCTCGGCCGCCTTACGGAACCAGGCCACCGCCTCTTGGTCGTTTTGCGCCACGCCTAGGCCAACGTTGTACATAACGCCCATATTGAATTGCGCATCAGCATCACCTTGCTCGGCTGCCTTGTGGAACCAAGCCACCGCTTCCTTCTCGTTTTGCGCTACGCCTCGGCCATTGACATACATAAGACCCAAGCTGTGTTGCGCCCTAGCATTCCCCTGTTCGGCTGCCTTGAGGTACCAGGCCGCTGCCTCTTGGTCGCTTTGTGCCACACCTCGGCCATTGTCGTACATATTTCCCAAGATGAATTGCGCAGAAGCATTCCCCTGCTCGGCTGCCTTGCGGAACCAGGCCACTGCCTGCTTGTCGTCCTTTTCTACGCCCTCACCATCTTTGTACTTCAACCCGATGTTGTACTGTGTCTCTGCATCCCAACGCTCGGCCAGTAATGGAAACCCACGCAAAACCGAGGTGTATGCCCCTTTCATAGAGTCATTGGTGAGTGAACCGAAAAATACGGATGCAAAAAGCATGGAGATAAAAAATATAACAACGAAAAACACCCTGAAAAAACCGATACGCCCATGCTCAACCAAAAACGCACCTTCACTATCCCAGCTCGTCTTCCCGTGTTTTTTCAAGTTGAAATACGCTACAGCTTGCGTCACCACACTCACTAGCGGAAAGCCGGTTCCTAGCCCACGCCACCAAACTTTCAGGCTGCGTGAAAACGCAGTTGAGTAATCTGGCTTGTCGCCCGACGGGGGGACAATTCGGGTATTAAATAACCATTTACCGGGTGTTGTTCCGACGGTTGAAAGAAGCAGTGGCTCGACAAAAACCCATCCAAAAATCACCGCAAGCCCAAAAAGCGGGCTGCCATCTGCAAAAAGTAAATTTCCGGACTCGCCACTAAAAGCTTCTGGGTAGAAAAACAAAACGGCTAAATAACTAAGGATAACGGCCATCCAGATGTCGAAGGTGCGCGCCATGAATCGAACCCACGGCCTAACTTTGACGGACTCAAGTCCCTTCGTTTGTGCCCCTATTACCGTTGTTTGCGTAGATGCCGCACCCTCTACATTGTTCTGCTCGCCCATGTTATTTGCAGCTTGCGGAGCACCGCAGTGGGTACAAAACTTAGCATCTTGGGCAACAGACTTGCCGCATTGATTACAAAACATAACTACCCCTTGATTGAATTGGCTATCACTGTGCCCGATTAACTTATCCCAACCCCCGCTCCAAATCCCGAATCAAATCCTCCGCATCTTCCAGCCCTACAGCCAGACGAATCAGTCCTTCTTTGATGCCTGCCGCTGCGCGTTGCTCGTCGCTCAAGCGTCCGTGGGTGGTGATGCCCTGATAGATGATGCCGCTCTTGGCATCGCAAAGATTGCCAAACATCAAACCTTTCCCGCCCAATCAATATGTATCTTGCGGTGCTGCATCACGCAGTCGCGCAGGTAGAGGTTGATGAGACTTTGATAGGGTATGCCCGCGTCTTCCGCCATACGCTTGAAATAATCCACCACGTCCTCGGACAGGCGCATGGTCACGGGTTTCTTGAGCTGGCTGGCATAAGGGTTTCTGCGGGATTTCATTGTGGAAAGATCGTACTCAGCTTTCATGATGTTTCACTTCCATAAAATGCGCTTTCACGCTTGGTGGCTTTGCGAGCAGAGATGATACGGATAACTTCGCCTGCGCCCCTTTCGCAGTGGCATACAAGCAAGAGTCTAGCTTCGGAGCTTATGCCAAGCATCAAGAAGCGTGTTTCGTCTTCTGAGTGTTCGGAATCAAAAAACTGTACTGCAAAATCATCATAAAACACTGAACGCGCTTCATCGAAGGACACGCCGTGTTTCTTGACGTTGGCCTCGGCTTTGGCCGCATCCCATTCGAATCTAATCATACATACGTTGTATGTATGATTGTTTGCGCATTGGTGGAAAGGTGAAGCATTACCCCAACCCCCTCGCCAAATCCCGAATCAAATCCTCCGCATCTTCCAGCCCCACAGCCAAGCGAATCAGTCCTTCCTTAATCCCCGCCGCTGCACGTTGCTCGTCGCTCAAGCGCCCGTGGGTGGTGCTCGCCGGGTGGGTAATCGTGCTTTTCGCATCCCCAAGATTGGCGGTAATGGAGAACAGCTTGGTGTGGTCAATCACCTTCCAAGCAGCTTCGCGCCCGCCTTCGACTTCGAAGCCGACGATGCCACCAAAGCCTTTCATCTGGCGTTTGGCCAGCGCGTGCTGCGGGTGACTTGCAAGGCCGGGGTAATAGACCTTGGACACGCGCGGGTGCGCTTCCAGCCATTCGGCGAGGCGTTGTGCGTTGGCGGAGTGTACTTTCATGCGCAGGTTGAGCGTTTCCAGTCCCTTGAGGAATATCCAAGCATTGAACGGTGCCATGGTTGGACCCAAGGTGCGCAATACGCCGACGACTTCATCGGCAAGCAGGCGCGAGGCGCAGACCGCGCCACCTATCGCCCTGCCCTGTCCGTCGAGGAATTTGGTAGCGGAATGAATGACCACATCCGCACCCAGCAGCAGGGGGCGTTGCAGTGCGGGGGTGCAAAAACAATTATCCACCACTAACAAACAACCCGCTGCGTGAGCAATCTCCGCTAAGGCGGGGATTTCGACGATTTCGGTCAGCGGATTCGACGGGGTTTCGAGAAACAAAAAGCGTGTATTGGGCTGAATAGCCGCCTGCCAAGCCGCTAAATCGGTCAAATCGACATGGGTAACTTCCACGCCAAACTTGGCAAAGTATTTGTTCCACAACACGGTGGTGGTACCGAACACTTGCTTGGAGCACACCACATGATCGCCCGCCTTGAGCAGCGCGAGGCCAAGGCTGAGAATCGCCGCCATGCCGGACGCGGTGGCGACGCAGGCTTCTGCGCCTTCCAGCGCCGCGAGGCGCTCTTCAAAGGTGCGCACCGTCGGGTTGGTAAAACGTGCGTAGATGTTGCCGGGTTTTTGCCCAGAAAATCGTGCCGCAGCCTCGGCGGCGCTGCCGAAAACAAAGCTAGATGTGGGAAAAATCGGTTCGCTGTGCTCGCCTTCTGCTGTGCGCTGGTGGCCGGTGCGAATGGCTAAAGTGTCAAAACCAAGTTCAGGAATATCGTCTGGATACATATCGGCCTCAAGAGTATTTTTGAGGCAGTGTAGCAGGTGAAACGCATGATTTTACACCGATACAGCGCGCATTAAGGCGTAATGTAAACCAGCGTGCCTTCGGGCAAACGATTAAACAGGTCAACCACGTCGGCATTCAACATGCGTACACAGCCATGCGAGGCCGGGCGGCCAATCAAGCCCTCTTCCGGCGTGCCGTGGATGTAAATGTAGCGTTTGTACGAATCCACCTTGCCGCCTTGGTTCTGGCCTGGCTCTAAGCCATCCAGCCACATAATGCGCGTGGTTACATCGTCCTCCGGCACATCACGCGGCTCGGTAATGATATTGGCTATGCGCCCGGTCGGCTTGCGCGCTTTGAAAACCATGCCTTCCGGCTCGTTTTCGCCAAATTTTTGCTTAATTTGATGCAAACCAAGCGGAGTTTGATTACTGCCCTCTTGCGAGCCTGGACCAAAAACCGAAGTTGAAACCGGATAAACTTTAAGCAGACGCCCGTCTTGCATCAGATACAAACGCTGCGCTTCAATCGCCACCACCGCATAAAGCTGACCTTGTTGCTTTAATTCGGCTTGAGCCGCACGCACTGCGTTGGAGCCTTTCAAGGCCTGTGGGTCGAGCGCATCGCCCGCAAGACCATGCGTTGCGTACAGCATCATCCACGCTCCAAAGAGACCTAAAACTACACGCCAAGAACTTTTATTCCGCATTGTGCAAACCCACGGTGACAATATCGCGGGAGCGGCGCTCCTGTGCCACGCTTTTGTGCCCATCTGCACGACCAGCAGCTACGGCGGCAAGGTATTCTGCCGTCACATCGCCCGTCACATACTCACCGGTAAAGCACGAACAATCGTACTGCGTAATGCTTGGATGCCCTTGGCGTACCGCATCAATCAAATCATCAAGCTCTTGATAAATCAGGCGATCCGCACCAATCGCCGCACCCACTTCGGCCTCAGTACGTCCATGAGCAATCAGCTCATCGGGGGACGGCATATCAATGCCATACACATAGGCATAACGCACGGGCGGTGCGGCGGAAGCCATATAAACCTTATTCGCCCCGGCCTCACGCGCCATACGGATAATTTCCGCCGAAGTGGTACCGCGCACGATGGAATCATCCACCAGTAATACATTCTTGCCCTTAAATTCAAGATCAATCGCATTGAGTTTCTGGCGTACCGATTTTTTACGCTGCGCTTGTCCCGGCATAATAAAGGTGCGCCCAATATAACGATTCTTTATAAACCCTTCGCGATAAGGTAAACCTAAAGCCACTGCCATTTCCAAGGCCGCTGTGCGACTGGTATCAGGAATCGGGATAATCACATCAATATCATGCTCCGGCCAATCGCGGCGTACTTTATCCGCGAGTTTTTCACCCATACGCATACGCGCTTGATACACCGAAATACCGTCCATAATCGAATCGGGGCGCGCTAAATACACAAACTCGAAAATACAGGGCGCATAGGTTGAATGCGTTGCACATTGCTTGGTAAAAACTTCACCGGCCTCGCTCACAAAAATCGCTTCGCCCGGCGCAAGATCGCGCACCAACTCAAAACCCAGCGCATCCACGGCCACGCTTTCCGATGCAATCACGACCTCAACACCCTGCCCTGTTTTGCGCGTGCCATAACACAGCGGGCGCAAGCCAAACGGATCCCGAAAGCCAAAAACACCCATTCCGGCAATCAAACCCACCACGGCGTAACCACCCTTAATGCGCTTATGCACACGCTCAATCGCCGAGAAAACGTCGTCAGCATTAGGATGTAATTTGCCGCAACGCTGCATTTCGTGTGCAAACACATTCAACAAAACTTCCGAATCCGAGGAGGTATTAATGTGGCGCAAATCCTGTTGATGCAGTTCGATACGCAAATCTTCGGTATTGGTCAAATTACCGTTATGCCCCAAACCAATCCCATATGGCGCATTCACATAAAATGGTTGCGCTTCGGCGGCTGAATCATTACCTGCTGTTGGGTAACGTACATGCCCAATACCAATATTGCCGTGTAATTGACGCATATGGCGGGTATGGAAAACATCTTTCACCAAACCCTTATCTTTACGCTGATAAAGTCGTCCATCTTCACAGGTCATCATCCCTGCCGCATCCTGACCGCGGTGCTGCAAGATTGTCAGACCGTCGTAAATGGTCTGATTAACCGGAGAAAAACCGACAACACCAATAATTCCGCACATAGGGTTCACTCACAAATGAAAATGGCTCGACATATCTTGAGGCAATAAATTAGAAATGGACTGTGCGACGGGTGTTAAATAACCAATCACCTGTGACTCTTTCCACCACGGATCTTGTGGCATGGGAGTCAAGCTCCCCAAAAGCAGCAAAACACACACTAAAAATACGCCACGCGCCAAGCCAAACACCACGCCGATACTGCGATCTGTGCCGGAAAGTCCGGTTTTTTTAACCAGCAACCCAACCACAGCATTGATAATACCGCCCACGATCAAGGTCACGATAAACAGCGCAACAAAAGCGATAGCCAAACGTGCAGAAGGAATATCCACACTCGCCGGAACCAAGGGTGCGAGATGCGTGCAGTAGTAAAGCGCAACCAAAAACGCCGCCACCCAGGTCAAGAGAGAAATCATCTCCTTCATAAACCCGCGCAAGATACTGATAAGTGAAGAAAAAGCGATAATACCGATCAACACAAAATCTATGGTCGTCAACTGCATGGCTAAGCACATACTAGAAAATAAGCGCGCATTCTAACCGCTAGGCACTCGATTGTCGCGCCGCAATACGAAAAACAAACGTGATCGCAAATAGCGCGCAAGAAAGCTCGCAAACAATAAAGGGCGCTTGATGCGCCCTTTGCTTTATCAATAATATCAACCCATTACAGCAACAGGTCAATCCATTAACTGATTACTCTTCAGCTTCACCAACCACGTTCACATTAACGATGGTATTGACATCGGCATGCAAGTGTAGAGTGATTTCGTAACTCCCGACCATACGCAACGGTCCTTCGGGCAGACGCACTTCACGCTTTTCAACGTGATGACCTGCTGCAACCAGAGCATCAGCAATTTCAGCCGTGCCGATGGAACCAAACAGCTTACCTTCCTCACCCACTTTGGCCGTAATGTGGACAGCAACACCAGAAAGACCCTTAGCACGCACATGCGCCGCAGCAAGAATACCCTGGGCTTGCTTTTCCAGCTCGGCACGCAGGGCAGCAAATTCGGCCACGTTGGAACGGGTTGCAGCCTTGGCTTTACCGTAAGGAATCAGGAAGTTACGTGCATAACCATTACGCACATTGACCACATCGCCTAGGCTGCCTAGGTTTTCGACTTTACTTAACAAAATAATTTGCATGACTCACCTTCTCCTTAGTGGCTATCGGTGTAAGGCAGCAACGCGATGTAACGCGCGCGCTTGACGGCCTCGGCGAGCATACGCTGGTAGCGCACCTGCGTACCGGTGACACGGCTTGGAATAATCTTGGCATTCTCGGTCATAAAACCTTTCAGCGTGGCCAAATCTTTGTAATCAATGTGCGTTGCACCTTCAGCGGTGAACTTGCAAAACTTACGGCGACGGAAAAAACGTGACATATCTATTAACCTCGCAACGCCTTAGGCGGATTCGCTTGTGGATTCATCAGCAGGGGCGCGACGACGTGGACGTGCATCATCGGAGCCTTCGTCAGACGATGAGCGACGTGGGCGCTGCTCTTCTTCTTTCATCATGATGGATGGCTCAGTGATTGCCGCATCCATTTTGATGACCATGTCACGAATCACTGCATCGTTAAAACGGAAGGCATCATTCAGTTCCGCCAGTGCTTTTTGCGTGCACTCGATGTTCATCAATACATAGTGGGCTTTGTGGATTTTTTGAATCGGGTAAGCCAATTGGCGACGACCCCAATCTTCTAGACGATGAATCACACCGCCATCGGCCTGAATCAGAGCGCGATAGCGCTCGATCATGGCAGGAACTTGCTCACTCTGATCTGGATGAACCAGAAACACGACTTCATAATGTCGCATGGTTTAACTCCCTATGGATTAAAGCCTGCCGCCGGTACTTAGAACCTATTCACGATCTCGCTGAGCGGCGCATTGCGGCGCAAAAATCGCCCTCAAAATGCTCACATAGTCATCTATGCTCCGCTTTTTCGGTCGATTTTCGCTTGCACTGCATCCACTGATCGAGACCGTGAACAAGTTCTTATGTCATGGGCGGATCAAGCAGGGTGGATGCGTAGCGGAAAAGCCCGCTACGCAAGAAAGCGCGGGATTATAGGGGAAAAACAAACATTAGGCTAGCTTACTTGGCCTTAACCAGACGCTGACGACGAATTTCGTACAAGGTTACGCCAGAGGCCACCGAGACATTCAGGCTTTCGACGCTGCCTAGCATCGGCAATTTGACCAGTTCATCGCACGACTCGCGGGTTAGGCGGCGCAAACCATCGCCTTCTGCGCCCATGACTACCGCCAAAGCATGACGCGATAAATCCGAAGCGTACAAGGTGTGATCCGCCTCGCCCGCTAAACCGACAACCCAGATATCACGCTCTTTTAGCGTTGCCAAGGTGCGCGCAAGATTGGTCACTTGCACAAAGGGCAGGCTTTCTGCTGCACCGGAAGCCACTTTACGTGCGGTCGGCGTAAGACTTGCGGCACGATCTTTGGGTGCAATCACCGCATGAACTCCCGCACCATCGGCCACGCGCAAACAAGCTCCCAGATTGTGCGGGTCGGTCACGCCATCCAGCACCAATAACAAGGCAGGCTCGTCCAAACGATCCAGCAGAGCATACAAGTCGTTTTCATCATAATTGCGCGGTGGGCGGTACTGTGCCGCTACACCTTGATGTCGATCCACGCGAGTAAGCTTGTCTAATTCACGCATATCCACACGCTGAATTTTCACGCCGACATCGAGCGCCAAGGTTTCAACATGTTGCAAACGCTGGTCACGCCGCCCTTCGGCACACAGCAGGCGGATGATATTTTCTGGGTCGTTTTTTAACACCGACTCAATGGCATGCAGGCCAAACAACCAAAGATCGGCACGCGCATTGGATTCGTGCTTTTGCCCTGCGCTTGGGTCCATTGCCGCCGCGTCATCATGCGCTTCACGCAATTTTCGGCGTGGTGTAAACATTCGACTCATTCAGGCTTTTTCCGCCGCGGCGAACGACGACGACGTGTCGATGCGCCCTTTTCACCCGGCTGGCGACCCGCAGGACGATTGGCATGGGTAATGGCTTTTATGCTGTTGCCATTGACCTCATCTTCTTCGTCGTCTATTTCGTCATCGTCCTCAAGGAGCAAAATTTGCACGATAGGCTCGCCACGATTGCCGATATTGTCGTCAATCACGTCTTCATCGGCTTGAAAGGCGAGTGCTTTGGGTTGGATTTCATCGACATCCGTATCGTCCATTCCCTCGTTGAATGATGCTTTATCCGCCGAGCCTTTTTTGCGACGGCGGCGCTTTTTGCGCCCCGCCTGCGCCTCTTCCGTGCCTTCAGTACTGTCATCGCTGCCGTCATCGTCATCAACTTCGGCAATATCTTTCACGCCATGTTTGGCGCGAGCTTTCGGCACGGGCGCAGCAAATGCTGCAGCATCGCGTGGCAGCACAAATTCAATTTTCTTATCATCAAGATCAACACGCGCCACTTGCACAGTGACGCTATCGCCTAAGCGATAAATTTTGCCGCCACGCTCGCCCACCAGACGATGCCCGACCGGATCAAAGCGGTAAAAGTCTTTATCCAGAGCCGTGATATGCAGCAAGCCTTCGACAAAAATGCCTTTCAATTCAATGAATAGACCAAATGACGTAACCGAGGTAATCAAGCCATCAAACACTTCACCGACATGATCCTGCATGTATTCGCATTTGAGCCAATCTGTCGCATCGCGGGTGGCTTCATCGGCAAGACGCTCATTGTTGGAACAGTGCTCACCAATCAGCCCCATTTCATCGTGTGAATAGGGGAAATTTTCTGCACTACCCGTCCGCAATACATGACGAATGGCGCGGTGCACCATCAAATCCGGGTAGCGACGAATCGGCGAGGTGAAATGCGCATACTGGGTTTGCGCAAGCCCAAAGTGACCGATATTGTCCGGCGAGTACACCGCTTGCTTCATGGTGCGCAGAATGACCGTTTGAATGAGGTGCGCGTCCTCACGCCCTTTTGCGGCCTCTAAAACCGCATTCAAATCCTTGCCATCGGGTTTTTCGCCACCGCCCAAAGACAGGCCCAATTCACCCAAAAATTTCCGCAAATCTGCGATTTTTTCAATTTTTGGTGCATCGTGTATACGGTACAAGCCCGGAATTTTGCGCCGCTCAAGATAACGTGCTGCTGCCACGTTCGCGGCAATCATGCACTCTTCAATCAGGCGGTGCGCATCGTTGCGCTCATACGGAACAATCGCTTCAATTTTGCGCCCTTCGCCAAACACGATTTTGGTTTCGACCGTATCAAAATCCATCGCACCACGGCGATTACGCGCTTCGTGCAGGGTTTTGTACAAGCCATGCAAAGCCTCAAACTGCGGCACCAAAGGCGCGTATTGCGTGCGCAATTCTTCATCGTGATCAAGCAGGATTTTGCCCACTTGGGTGTAAGTCATACGCGCATGGGACTGCATCACACCTTCATAGAAGCGCGAGCGAATAATGTCGCCTTCGCGGTTGATGAGCATTTCGCACACCAAACACAGGCGATCGACATGCGGATTGAGCGAGCACAAGCCGTTAGACAAAATTTCCGGCAACATCGGAATCACGCGCCCGGGGAAATACACCGAGGTACTGCGCATAAAGGCTTCGTGATCCAGCGGGCTGCCCACGCTGACGTAATGCGACACATCGGCAATCGCCACCAGCAAGCGCCAGCCCTTAGCGGTCGGCTCGCAATACACCGCATCATCAAAATCGCGCGCATCTTCGCCATCAATTGTCACCAAGGGCAACTCGCGCAAATCCACCCGTCCAAGTTTATCCGCCTCGCTGACTTCTTCGCTTAAACCCGCAATTTGCGCAAGCACATCGTCCGGCCAGACATTGCGTAAATTGTGGGTATGAATGGAAACATCAATTTCCATGCCCGGCGCCATGTGATCGCCAATGACCTCAATCACTTGCCCCACAGGTTTGTTGCGCGACGTCGGCTGTTCAACCAAGGCCACACGCACAATTTGCCCGTCTTTGGCATCGCCCAATTTGTCCAATGGGATGAGGATATCTTGCGTGAGGCGTTTATTGTCCGGCGTGACAAAAGCAATACCTGACTCCAACACTAAGCGCCCGACCACTTGGGCGTTGGCACGCTCGATCACTTCGACGAGCGAGCCTTCACGTCGTCCACGATGATCGATGTTAATGACTTGCACTACAGCACGGTCGCCATGCAGCAAGGCGCGCATTTGACGGGCGGCGAGGAATACGTCCTCACCTCCCTCATCCGGCACCAAAAAGCCGAAGCCATCTTTGTGTCCAATAACGCGACCACGCACCAACTCGCCTTTGACCAGCGGGATATAGCCACCCTTGCGGTTGCGAATCAGCTGCCCATCGCGCTCCATGGCACGTAAACGGCGGCGCAAGGCTTCAATGCGCTCATCTTCGTCATAACCCAAATCGAGCAACAAACGCTCGAAGGTCATAGGCCCCGTATGTTCTTTAATTTTCTCAAGAATCATCTCGCGGCTAGCAATCGGATTGTCGTATTTTTCCGCTTCGCGCTCGGCGTGGGGGTCGCGTTGTTCAGTCATGTAGACATTGGCTCATGGTAAAAATTATGAATAAAAACACTCAACATGCAGCATCATGCCTCAAAAGGATGACGCAAGACGATGGTTTCCTCACGATCAGGCCCCGTGGAAATAATATCCACCGGTACCCCACACACTGCCTCAATGCGACGAATGTAGGCGCGTGCCGCTTCGGGTAAATCCTGCAAATGCTTCACCCCGACCGTGGATTGCGACCAGCCCGGCATGGACTCATACACCGGTTCGATATGCGCAAAACCATCGGCACCGACGGGCGGCGCTTGGGTAATTTGCCCGTCCACTTTGTACCCAACGCAAAGTTGCAAGCTATCCAGACCATCCAGCACATCCAACTTGGTCAGGCACAAGCCGCTGATGCTGTTGATTTGCACGGCACGACGCAAAGCCACCGCATCAAACCAGCCGCAACGCCGCTGCCGTCCAGTGGTTGCGCCAAACTCATGTCCCTTGGTGCCCAAGTGTTTGCCCACAGGGTCGCCAATATCTTCCGCCGCGTTGTATTCAAGTTCGGTAGGGAACGGCCCCGCACCTACGCGGGTGGTGTAGGCTTTGGTAATACCCAACACATAATCCAACTCCAAAGGCCCGACACCGCTACCGGTGGATGCACCGCCTGCGGTGGTGTTGGAGGATGTCACAAACGGATACGTACCGTGGTCAATGTCCAACAACGTGCCTTGTGCGCCTTCAAACAGGATATTTTTGCCATCGCTACGCAAGCCGTGAAGATACTCGGTCACATCACACATCATCGGCAAAAGCACTTCGGCATACGCCATGCAGTCGTCTAATACCTTTTGGAAATCAACCGTTTCGACATGAAAATAGTTTTTCAAAACAAAGTTATGAAAATCCAACACGGCACCGAGTTTTTCTGCAAAGCGTTCACGGTGTTGCAAATCGATCAAGCGCAACGCACGGCGTGCCACTTTATCTTCATACGCAGGGCCAATGCCGCGCCCCGTCGTACCAATCGCGCCACGCCCCGCCGAACGCTCGCGCGCTTGGTCAATCGCGACGTGATAAGGAAGAATCAGCGGACAGGCTTTGGACAGTTTCAAACGCTCACGCACAGGCACACCGCGCGCCTCAAGTTGATTCATTTCCTTGAATAAAGCATCCGGTGCCAGTACTACGCCATTACCAATCACACATTGCACACCTTCGCGCAAAATGCCCGACGGAATCAGATGCAGCACCGTTTTTTCGCCATTGACCCAAAGCGTATGCCCCGCATTATGACCGCCTTGAAAGCGCACCACTGCGGCGACGTCCTCGGTCAGAAGATCAACAATCTTGCCTTTGCCTTCATCGCCCCATTGGGAGCCCAACACCACTATACTTTTGGCCATTCGGGTCAAATCTCACATATTTTCCAAAATTCGTTGCTGTGCGTCATATCCGGTTCAATACGATGCGTACATCCCATGGTTCGCGCACAATCGCCTAAGCTCTCATCGGCTTCCGTGTCATTCGGCAGCGCCAAAATCACCTGATACCCTTGGGCGCGCAGGCCACGCACCATTCTCTGAAGCTCGATAAACCCAGGCTCATCGCTATCCAATACCGGTGCAAGATACACCGCTCGCGTTGACACGGCAGCATCATCGGCATCCATGCGCATCAAATCAATCAAAGCACGCACATCTGCCGAAAAACCCGTCGCCGGACGCGCACGCCCAAACGCCTCACCAATGCCATCATAGCGCCCGCCGCGTGCAATCGCCTGACGGTGGCCAGGTACATAGGCCGCAAACACCATGCCAGTGTGGTAATGGTAGCCGCGCAACTCGGCAAGATCGACGTGCAACTTCACACCCAAACCTGTCGATAACACCCAGCGCGCCAACTCAGAGAGATTGTTTAGCGCAAGCTGCACATCCTCACCCGCCTCCGCTAACACCACCCGCGCACGCGCTAGCGTGTCCAAACCTTCGCCATGCAACTCGGCTAAATCATGCAGCATCGCAGCCAAACTAGGGGGCAAAACACGCGCCGCAAGGAAGGTCTTGATTTCCGGCATGGCTTTGCGCTGCAACAACGCAAAAAACTCAGCCTCATCATCCGCATCAAACTGCGCTTGCCTCATCAGCGCCCGAAAAATTCCCACATGCCCCAAGTCCAGCCACACATTGTCAATACCGACCACCGCAAGAGTTTCAAGCATTAGGCTCAAAATCTCACGGTCGCTTTCAATACCGGCATGACCGAACAACTCCGCACCCACCTGCATAGGCGCGCGTGAACCCGCAAAACCACCAGGCATCGCATGCAGCACTGTGCCTAAATAACACAAGCGCGTTGGCTCGGCGCGCCCAAGACTATGGGCATCAATCCGTGCCATTTGTGGCGTCATGTCCGCACGAATACCCATCAAACGCCCGGTCATTTGGTCAATCACCTTGAGCGTGGACAAATCCAGATCATCGCCCGGATGAATCAGCAACGACTCAACGTATTCCACCATCGGTGGCACCACCAAGCCATAGCCCCAAGTGCGGAACAGATCGAGCACACGCCGCCGCAAGTCTTCAGTGGCCCATGCTGCGTCAGGCAACAACTCATCAATCCCTGCGGGCAGTAACCATCTATTTTCTTGATTCATTTTTATATAAAACTCATTGAGCCACAGAGTACACAGAGGTCACAGAGATGAAATCATCATTCAGATTTTTAAGGACAAGCTGGTTTAATCAATCTTGCTGTCATTGCGAGGCCGAAGGCCGTGGCAATCCATGCAGCTGTAGGTATGGCATTGGATTGCTTCGGCTTCGCCTCGCAATGACAAATAAAACAACATCTCCCTAAACCTATTCTCGGTGTGCTCCGTGAACTCTGTGGCTTACATAAAGGCTTTTACACAACCTAACCACGAATAAAACTAAGCGACACTAAACCGATAACAATCACTGCTAGGCCAATCATGCGAATCATACGATCCGGCAAAGACGATAATTGCTCCGCCGATTGGCGATAAATACGCGGGCTAATAAAAGGTAATAAGCCCTCTATCACCAGCACCAAAGCCAGCGCCGCCCACAAATCATTCGCGATATCCATTAAGGGGTTTTCGCAGGCATTGCATCAGGGCTATTGAAATAGCGGAAAAATTCGCTATCCGGCTGCAATACCAAGACATCGGATTTATCCGCAAACACCTTAGAATAGGCCTGCATACTGCGGTAAAAATCAAAGAAGGCTGGGTCTTGAGCAAAGGCCGCCGTATAGGTTGCCGCCGCTTTCGCATCGCCCTGACCACGAATGATCTGTGACTCGGCATAAGCCTGCGCCAAAATTTCCTCACGTTGACGATCCGCATCCGCTGTAATGCGGCGTGCTTGCTCTTCACCGCGCGAACGGAAACCACGCGCCACGGTTGCACGCTCTTTTTCCATACGACGATACACCGACTCGCTCACCTCTGGCGGCAAATCAATGCGCAAAATACGCACCGCAACCACTTCAATGCCAAGCTTGGTCGCTTCCACATTCGCTGCTTGACGAGTGCGCTCGGTAATCTCCCCCCGTGCCCCTGAAACCGATTCAGTCACCGTCATGGCGCTAAATTGGTTTTTCATGCCATCACGCACAATTTGGGTTAAACGCGATGTTGCCAAACGATCATCACCCCGCGTTGAGCGATAAAACGTCGCCACATCGCTAATTCGCCACTGAATAAACGCATCGACAATGACGTTTTTCTTTTCACTGGTCAAATAACGCTCAGGCGGTGCATTCAAAGCCTGCAAGCGACCATCAAAACGCTTGATATTGGTCAAAAAAGGCAGTTTAAGATGCAAACCGGGCGTAAAGTCGGTTTTAACGATTTCACCCAAACGGAATAAAACCACACGGTCATATTCATTCACAGTAAAGAGTGCCGAAGAAAGCACAAAGAAAATCAGAGCCAAAACCGGCATGAAATAGTTTTTCATCGCATTCATGGAGCCGTCCTCGAACGTAAATCAGGCTGGGCACGCACGGCCGGTGCGGCGGGCGTGGCTGGTGCGACAGGCTTGGCTGCATCGCTCACCTGCGCCGCAGTGTTAGCACTTTGAGTGTTTTGCAGGAATTTATCTAAAGGCAAAAGCACCACATTACTATTGCCTAAGCCCTGGCCTTGACCTTGTCCGGACGCGCTTTGAGTATCCATCAACACTTTGCTGCTCTTAGACATTACGCCTTCCAAGGTTTCAAAATACATCCGCTGACGGTTGATTTCCGGTGACTTTTTAACCTCAGCCAATAAATCAAGAAAGCGTTGCGACTCACCTTGTGCGGCGCTTTCAACCCGTGCACGGTAGCCGCGCGCATCCTCAACCACTTGTGCCGCCTGCCCCTTGGCCACCGGCAAAATACCCGCACGATACGCATCTGCCTCGTTAATCAAACGTTGCTCATCTTCGCGTGCCTTAATGGCATCGGCAAACGCGGGCTGGACCGACTCAGGCGGTTGCGCATCCTGCATGTTCACCGTTTGCACTTCCAAACCGGTGCGGAAGGCTGGATCGGCGTTATCCAGCATCTCTTGCAATTGCTGTTTGACCATCGTCACCACCTCGGCGCGACCATCGGTCAGTACAAAAGTCATCGTGTTTCTGCCCACTACACTTCGCACTGCACTCTCAAAAGAGGCCTGCATCACGCCATCGGGATCGCGCGTGTTAAACACATACTCACGCGGGTCTTTGACGTTGTACTGCACTGCCATTTCAATTTCGACAATGTTTTCATCGGCGGTGAGCATCTGCATTTTCATTTGCTTACTGCGAAATTGATCCACATCCACCGTTTGCACCTGTTGAATCGGTGCGGGCAAATGCCAATGCGGCCCAGGCGCAGATGTGCTCATGTACTTACCAAATTGGGTCACGACCGCACGCTGGCCATCGTTAACAATGTAGATCCCTGAAGCCAACCACAACGCCAAACCCGCGCCCGCGATGAGGCCTAATGTTGTTGGACTCGGCATTCCACTGCCACCCTCGCCACCGGAGGAATTGCCGCCCGAATTATTCCCTTGGCCGCCAAGTTTGCTGCTTAAATCCTTAAGCCACTGCTCAACTTTGGGGGATGCCCCCCCATTGCGTCGCGGAGTTCTCCACGGGTCTTGACCGCCACCGCCAGGCTCATTCCACGCCATTGCATCGTCCTCTTCTATGTCTTAATCAAAGACGCTGTAAATAAAAGTTATTGAATTTTATGGGTAGCGTATACCCAAGAGCAAGAAAACAAACCCAATCAAAACCAAATAGTTTAATCTCGCTCTATTGCCAGTTTTAACAACGGCTCATGCGCAAGTAACTGATTCCAACGCACCAAAGATAGGCGAATCGCAAGCTGATAACGCCCGTCATCATCCATGGTTTCGCTCACAATCGCACCTTCGGCGTAAAGCTTAGAGCGCAAACGCGCCTCAGAAGGCGCAAGTTGCAGCGTGCATTCAAACGTTTCTTCTGCCAAACATTCGCGAATGGCCTGAAATAAAAGCTCAATCCCAAGACCCTTGGCCGCTGAAATCCATACTCGACGTGGCCGCCCGCTCTCGTCGTAGTCAATCCCCGGTGGCCGGTACATTAAATCAATTTTATTCATCACCTCAAGGCGCGGCACCTCATGCGCCGCAATCTGTTCGAGCACATGCTCAACTTCATGCACGCGCTCGTCGCGCCCCTCGCTTTGCGCATCAATCACATGCAGCAACAGCGTTGCCTCGCGGGTTTCTTCCAAGGTGGAGCGAAATGCCGCCACCAGCTCATGCGGCAAATCGGCGATAAAACCCACCGTATCCGCCAGCACGATCGCCCCGCCTTGCGGCATCTCCACCCGGCGCAACGTGGCATCCAAGGTCGCAAACAACTGATCAGCCACATACACCCCCGCCTCGGTCAGTCGGTTAAATAGGGTGGACTTGCCTGCGTTGGTGTAGCCGACCAGCGCGACGGTAGGTAAATCGGCACGTTGCCGCCCCTTGCGGCCTTCTTGACGCTGCGAGCGCACTTTTTCCAAACGGCGCTTGAGCTGAGCAATACGCAAAGCCACTAGACGGCGGTCGGTTTCAAGCTGGGTCTCACCCGGCCCGCGCATCCCAATGCCCCCGCCGCCCTGACGCTCCAAATGCGTCCAACCGCGCACCAAGCGGGTGGATAAATGCTGCAACTGCGCCAACTCAACCTGCAATTTACCCTCGTGTGAGCGCGCACGCTGGGCAAAAATATCCAAAATCAACCCCGCACGATCAAGTACGCGACAACTCAGCATTTTTTCAAGATTGCGTTCTTGGCTCGGCGATAAGTCGTGATTCACAATCACCAAGCCCGCCTTACACGCTTCAACTTCGCGCAAAACTTCTTCGACTTTGCCGCTACCCATTAAGGTACGCGCATCAAATTGAGTGCGCGTGACCACCATGACGACTTCAATCAACGCCCCCGCCGAGCGCGCTAATTCGACGAATTCATCCACCGCTTCAGAGGATTCGTCTTTGCGTGAGCGCACATGCACCAACACGGCGCGATCACCGTCCGAGGTATGCGCACCGACACTTAAAAAGCCATCTTTGGATTCTTGGGCGCGAAAAACACGACTCGGCTCATCGTCAATCACAATGGCCTGCTCGAATGCAATTTCACTCAAGCGTTATACCCATCGTCCGCAGAATCGTCGTCATCATCATGCTCGTCCAAGTCCATGGACACCGGACGCGCAGGCACAATGGTGGAAATGGCATGTTTATACACCATTTGGCTCACTGTATTCTTGAGCAAAATCACATAGTTATCAAAAGACTCCACTTGGCCTTGCAACTTAATACCGTTGACCAGATAAATCGACACCGGCACACGCTCACGGCGCAGGACATTCAAAAAAGGCTCTTGTAAATTTTGGCCTTTAGCCATGGTATTTAATCCTAATTAAAAAATCGGCAAAAAAGACACCGAATAAAAAGCTTGCGAATACTATCACAAGGCAAAGTCTGCACCCTGCAACCATGCGCGCAGCGCGGTCAAAAGCGACTCAATGCCATCGCTCGCATCAAGATAACGCGTCACATCACATACATCACGCTCGCTACGCAGCCAAGTCATCTGCCGCTTCGCCAAACCATGCGTCGCCGTAATCGCTAACTCCGCCATACGCTCATACGTATGGCCACCCTCAAGAAATTCCCAGACCTGGCGATAACCCACCGCACGCATGGAGGGCAAGCCTAAGTGCAAATCATGACGTTGGCGTAAACGTGCCACTTCATCCACCAAGCCTTCATGCAGCATCAGCTCAAAACGTTCGGCAATGCGACGGCGCACAAGTTCACGCTCCGGCAATAGCGCAAGCTTCAACACCCGCCCCACATCCGGCGCGGCTTGCTTGCGCCCACGCGCTTGCAACTCCGACAAAGGCACGCCGGTTTGCTGCCAAACTTCCAGCGCCCGCCCAACACGCTGCGGGTCATTGGGATGCAAACGTGCCGCAATGATGGGGTCTATTTCGGCAAGTTTGGCGTGCATGGCTGCCCAACCCAACACCGCTGCTTCGGCCTGAACGGCGGCGCGAATGCCAGGATTCGTCACCGGCAACTCGGCCAAACCCTCTTGCAAGGCACGGAAATACAGCATCGTGCCGCCCACCAACAACGGAATGTTGCCGCGTGCGTGAATATCTTTCATCGCCTCCAGTGCATCTAGCCGAAAACGCGCCGCCGAATAGGATTCCAACGGATCAAGAATATCCACTAAACGATGCGGATAGGCTTGCAGCGTGGCCGCATCGGGCTTCGCCGTACCAATATCCATACCGCGATACACCAGTGCCGAATCGACGCTAATCAACTCCACCGGCAAATGCCGCGCTAAGTCCAATGCCAACCCTGTTTTACCGGAAGCCGTCGGCCCCATAAGCCAGATCGATTGCATCATCTTAATTGAATCATCGTTTACTCTATCCCTTCTCAACCCAAGCCAAATTAAGCTGTAAAATCAGCGCGTCGCGGGTTAATAACACCAATTTTTCATCCTGTGCTTGGGCAATCAACAAGCGATCAAAGGGATCGGCGTGGATACAATTCAAGCCGCGCACGGCTTCAATGTGGCGCGAAACCATCGGCAACAACCTAAAGCCCTGCGCCTCAAGCGTTGTAGTGACTGAACCATCTGGCAGTGGCAGTTTGCCTTTTGCATTTTTCAGTACCATTTCCCAGACACTCGCAAGACTGACCACGATTTCGGATTGTTCAATGAGCTTTTCCGTGGCCAAACCTAGACGCTTATCCGCCGTCATCCACCAATACACAAGGTGGGTATCGAGCAGATAACGTTTCACTGCCATGCTTCGCCCAGCAGGTCATTCGCGAGCGTAGTGTTCACCTCAAGGCTATCCCAATCTTCACTCGCTGCGGGCAGAGCCGACCACGCTCCCGGCTTACGTTTGCAGGGTTGACGGCCAATTTTAACCAAGCGCACCACGGGAACGCCTTTGTTGGCGATAATCACATCCTCGCCCGCCAAAGCGGCTTGAACTAATTTGGAAAGTTGGTTTTTGGCTTCAAGCATATTGCACTGCATTGTTATGATCCTCGTCATTGAGTTATACCCATGCCGCTCAAGAGCGCCTCCCACAAGCAAATCTATCGAGTGAACATCAGGTTTTACGTAAGCCCTAAGATTAAAACAACCTAGCCAACTTAGCCAAGAAAACCTATTGCCCACGCATAAACATTTTATCCAACTGCGCCATGCTTAAACGTGTCCACGTCGGGCGACCGTGGTTACATTGATCGGATCGCGGCGTAGCTTCCACATCGCGCAGCAAGGCATTCATTTCCGGAATACTCAAACGCCGTCCGGCGCGCACCGAGCCGTGACAAGCCATGCTTGATAGCACCGTGTTAAAGGCTTCTTCGATATGGCGCGAGTGACCATGCTGCGCCAACTCTTCAAGGGTATCGGTGACCAAGCGACTGATATCGGTCTGCGCCAACAAGGTCGGCACTTCGCGCACCACCCAAGTGCTGGGGCTAAGCTGATCAAGCACAAGACCAAGTTTGCTCAAAGCATCAGTGTACTCTTGTGCCGCATCGGCATGGCGCGCCTCAAGCTCAAGCGCAAGCGGCACAAGCAGCGGTTGGCGGCGGATGCCGTCCTGTTCTAAGGCCAATTTAAGACGCTCATACGTGATGCGTTCAGCAGCAGCGTGCATATCCACAATAACCAGACCCTCGCTATTCTCGGCAAGGATGTACACGCCCTGAAGTTGAGCCAAGGCAAAACCTAAAGGCGGCACCGCGACATCGTGCCCCTCCGCTTCCGTAGACTGTGCAAGCGCCTGATAACTTGCCAATGTTTCTTGCACTTGGGAGGCTGTTAGCGGCAAAGGCAAGCGGCTTTGATAGGGATTGATGGAGTTGGAGCCATGACTGGAAAGCAATGCGGAACTCAATCCAGAAGCTGCCGCAGCCAGCGGAATACTTCCTCCTTCCAGAGGGCGCTGTTCCGCCATAACGTGGTGCAAAGTCGAAAACAAAAAATCATGCACCCGGCGTGCTTCACGAAAACGTACCTCCAGCTTGGCTGGATGCACGTTGACATCGACACTTTCCGCATCCAGCGCCAAATGCAGCACATAGGCAGGCTGTCGTGCGCCATGCAGCACATCGGCATACGCTTGGCGCACGGCATGAATCAAGACCTTATCGCGCACCGCACGGCCATTGACGAAAAAATACTGCGTGTCGGTACGCTCACGCGCCAAGGTCGGCGGTTGCAGCCAGCCCCACAAATGCAGACCGTCACGCTCATGCTCAAAAAACAGCGCACTATCCGCAAAAGTCGCGCCACATAATGCACGCAGGCGCTGGGTGGCATCGGCCGTTTCTTCGCTGCGCCATTGATTTTTTCCCGCCACATTCAAGCTAAAGCCCACATCAGGACGCGCCAAAGCCATGCGGCGGAGTACTTCGTCCAAATGATGCAGCTCAGTGCGTTCGGCACGCAGAAATTTACGCCGTGCAGGCACATTGAAAAACAAATCACGCACTTCAATCGTCGTGCCTTGCGGGTGCGCGGCTGGGGCAATCTCGGCCTGTTGCGGATTGCCGGGGCTATGAATACGCCACGCATGAGCGGCGTTGCTTGCTTGAGATGTTAAACTAAAATCGGCCACCGAAGCGATACTGGCCAAGGCCTCGCCGCGAAAACCAAAACTTGCTACGCGCAATAAATCATCCAAAGATTGGATTTTGCTGGTGGCATGACTGGCAATCGCCAAGGGAAGCTCGTCTTTGGGGATGCCTTTGCCGTTATCGCGCACGCGCAGCAAGCGAATGCCAGCATCTTCAATATCGACTTCAATACGTGTTGCACCGGCATCGAGACTGTTTTCGACCAGTTCTTTAAGCACGCTGGACGGGCGCTCCACCACCTCGCCTGCGGCGATTTGGTTAATAAGTTGCGGTGGCAGAAGTTGAATACGCGACATGCTAAATAGGTAAATAGGACTTACGCAAAACTTGGATTTAGCCCCCTCTCCCCTCGTGGGAGAGGGTTGGGGAGAGGGGTACAAACTTCGCCAGAACATAGACTTGCACCAACTTCACCACCTTCTCCCCCACCCTCCCCCGTCAAGGGGGAGGGAGTTAAACAACCATTCTGCGTAAGTCCTAATAAATAAAATCAGGCGCGCAGCATGAGACAAGCGAACGTGTGATTCAAGGCAATCAACACGTCAAAATCAAAGCATGGCGAAATGCGTGCCTTCCATTGCTTTGCTGGCGTAGTAGTCGTGCAAACCACGGAACACCGACTGGGCGACGCGTTGTTGATGCGCGGGGGAACGCAGTTTGCGCTCTTCTCCTGGGTTGGACAAAAACGCAGTCTCGACCAGCATGGACGGAATATCCGGCGATTTGAGCACCATAAAGCCCGCCTGCTGCACGTTGCGCTTGTGTACCGAGCCAATTTCACCCAATTCGGTCAAAATACGCTGCCCAGCATCCATGCCTGCCTGCATACTGGCCGACTGCGAAAGATCCAGCAGCACCGAAGCAAGGCTGTCGGAGCGCTCACTCAAGCTCACACCACCGACCAAGTCCGCCGAGTTTTCTTTGTCAGCCATCCAACGCGCCGCCTCAGAGCTTGCGCCATTGAGCGACAAACAATACACCGACGCACCGCGCGCATCCGGGTCGCTAAAGGCATCGGCGTGCAGCGAAATAAACATATCCGCTTTATTGCGACGGGCGATATTGGTGCGCTCACGCAAAGAAATAAAGGTATCGTTACGCCGCGTTAAAACCGGCTTAAAGCCGCGCTCTGCTTGCAACATGCTCTCAAGTTTTCGCGCAATCGCCAAGGTCACATCTTTCTCGCGCGTACCGCTGCGCCCAATCGCGCCGGGGTCTTTGCCGCCGTGTCCGGCATCAATCGCAATGATAAGTTTGCGCGCACCGCCGCGTGATTCTTGACGCGCCGCCTGACGTTCGGCTTCACGAATCTCCTTGGCACTTGGCTCCGGCGGACGCGTTTCAGCCTGGTTTGATGGCAATAACTTGGCCTCACGCTCTGCGGCCTTTTCGGTAAACGCGCGCTTAATTTCTTTTTCTTTTGCCGCAACCGAAGTCATCCCCAAAGGCTGATGCGCAAGTTCCAGTACCAGCTTAAAACCTTTGCCATTGGACTCGGGAATCATGATCACCTTGGGTTTAGCGGGCTGATGCACATCAAACACTAAACGTAAGTCATTGCCGTTTTGAATGCCGCTACGCAGGCGCGACACAACGACACCTTCGGGAAGCTGCATTTCAAAGCTTTTGGGCAAGGAGGTTTCTTTCAAGTCGAGCACCACGCGCTCCGGGTTGCTCAAGGTAAACACCTTGTGATCGGTCGGCGCAGTCAAATTGAACACCAGACGCGAACCACCCTCATTCACGCTCGCTTCACCGGCATGAATGACCGGACGAACCGCCGCATACACCGAGGCGGGCAACCACAAAAAAGAGGCACCACCGCCGAGAAGCTTAAGCAGAAATTGACGCCGTGCGTTGATTTGTAAAGATGTTTGCATATTCCACCCCCTCTCTTACGAGAGCAGTTCCCGATAGTTGGGTGGAGTTATAATCCAATAATCAACAAAACTCAATCGAATGAATGAGATATGTTGTTTTTCTTCAGCATGTTCTTAACTTCAAGGACTTACGCAAAAATGTTCCAGCAAGGCAAAGCGCCGAAGACAGTACACGCAGTACGGCGAGGCGCTTTAACGCCGCTGGGGCGATTTTGCGTAAGTCCTAACTTCATTCAACCAAACATCAGCGACAATGCTCTGCGCCTGCAACTTGGCACGCCGCGACTCGCCTTCATGCAGCAAATGAATATCTAAATCAGGCGGCGGCAACATCCCTGCTCCACGTTCCGGCCACTCCACTAGGCATAGCGTATCGCCGCCAAAATCCTCGCGCGCGCCCATCCACTCCAGTTCTTCCGGGTCATTGAGGCGATAAAGATCGTAATGCGCAATGCGCCGTGCGCCGATTTCATAGCGTTCCACCAAGGTATAGGTCGGGCTGACGACGCGCCCGCTGTAGCCCAAAGCACGTAAAAACGCCCGCACCAAGGTCGTTTTACCCGCCCCCAAATCGCCATGCAAAGCCATCCAGCCCGACATGGGCGCTGTTTCTGCCAGCCGCGCGGCGAAATGAACGGTCGCGGCTTCATCAGGCAAAAATAACTGCATCATCGACGTGGAATAAAGCCCAGCACATCCATGGCACGGCGCAAGGTGACTTCAGCCCGTTCGGCGGCCTGGTCTGCGCCTTGGTGCAAAATGCGCAACAACTCGGTGTTGTCGATACGCAAGGCGTGATAACGCTGTTGTACGGGCTCTAAAAAAGCCACAACAGCATCGGCGGTGGTCTTTTTTAGATTGCCATAACCTTGACCCGCGAGTTGCGCTTCCCAGTGGGCAATCGACTCGCCTGAAACTGTCGCAAGCAAAGTCAAAAGATTGGACACACCCGCCTTGTTTTGCGCATCAAAGCGGATTTCATTCTCCGAATCGGTAACCGCACGCATCAATTTTTTGCGCACCTTGGAAGGCTCATCCAACAAGGCAATCGAGGCTTGCTCGTTCGGGTCAGACTTGGACATTTTCTTGTCCGGGTCTTGCAGACTCATGATGCGCCCGCCGACTGCGGGAATCATCGGCTCCGGCACGGTGAAAATTTCGCCATACAGGTTGTTAAAACGCATCGCCAAATCACGCGCCAATTCAAGGTGTTGTTTTTGATCATGCCCCACCGGCACTAGGTTCGACTGGTAAAGCAAAATATCCGCCGCCATGAGCACCGGATAATCAAACAGGCCGACGTTGATATTCGCCTCATGTTGTGCGGATTTGTCCTTAAACTGGGTCATGCGCGAAAGCTCGCCCATGTAGGCGTAGCAGTTCAACAACCAGCCCATTTCAGCGTGCGCGGGCACATGCGACTGCACAAACAGCGTGGACTTTGTAGGGTCAATGCCGCACGCCAAGTAGAGCGCAATAAAATCCAAGCTTCGCTCACGCAGGATTTTCGGGTCTTGGCGCACGGTAATCGCGTGCAAATCCACCAGCATAAAAAGACTGTCATGGGTTTCTTGCAGCTTGACCCAGTTTTGAATCGCGCCAATGTAGTGCCCAATTAGCAAATTGCCGGAAGGTTGAATCCCGGAAAGCACCACCGGGCGGGTATGAGGGGCTATTGTCATAAAAGTTAGCTATAGTTTCAGAAGTCAAAAACGCCTCTCATGATAGGCTTAAGGCAAGCAATTCACCAAAACGCCCCATAACGCCGCCATGCACCATAGCGCCCTAATTGAAGTTCTCCTTTTGCTCGCCATTTCCGTGATTGCCGTCACGGTGTTTCGTCGCATGAATTTGCCGCCCATTTTGGCTTATCTAGGCGTTGGCGCACTCATCGGGCCACATGCGCTGGGCTGGGTGGCCGAGTCCGAAAACACCCGTGTACTGGCGGAATTTGGCGTGGTGTTTCTGCTGTTCACCCTGGGCTTGGAGTTTTCGATAAGCAAACTGAGCTCCATGCGCAAAGCGGTTTTGGGCATGGGCGGCGCACAGGTACTCATTACCACCTTGGTTGCTGCGCTCGCCGCCTGGGCACTGGATTTATCCATGCCCGCCGCCTTGGTCATTGGCGGTGTCCTAGCCATGTCATCCACCGCCATCGTCATCAAACTTCTTGCCGAACAATCAGAAATCAATTCGCGCCACGGACGAGCTGCAGTGGGGATTTTGTTATTCCAAGACCTTGCGGTCATTCCTTTTTTGATTGTCATTCCCGCGCTCGCAACGGGTGATGAAGACATTGGCTTAGACCTTGGTATTGCACTCATCAAAGGCATCGTCGTCACTATCGCCATGCTAGCCGGTGGGCGTTGGTTATTGCGCCCCATGTTCAATGAAATTGCCAAAGCACGCTCGCCTGAATTATTTACCTTGGCGGTCTTATTGGTCGCGCTCTCCTCCGCCGCCCTTACCCAGGCCGCCGGATTATCCTTGGCGCTCGGCGCGTTCCTTGCCGGCATCATGCTTTCAGAAACAGCATTCCGCCATCAAATTGAAAGCGATATTCGCCCCTTTCAAGATGTGCTTTTAGGGCTATTTTTCATCACCATCGGCATGTTGCTCGACATGCAGGCGCTTCCGCAATACCTGCCGCCAGCTTTCTTGCTCATGGTCGTGTTGGTATTGATGAAAACCCTGATTATTTACGGCGTGGGTATCAGTGTGCAGCAAGAACCCGGTGTAGCGCTGAGAACTGGCTTGGTGTTGGCACAAGGCGGGGAATTCGGCTTCGCCCTGCTCTCGCTTGCCACGCGCGATCATCTGCTTGACCACGACACGACGCAAATCGTGCTCACTGCCGTACTACTTAGCATGATTGCCACCCCGTTTTTGGTGCGTTGGAATGGACGCATTGCCAAAGCCCTTGTGCGCAGCTACAAGCAAAACTATGTCGAAATGCGCGAAGATATTGCGCAAAAAAATACCGATTTAAGTAACCACGTCATCATTACCGGTTTCGGACGTGTCGGACAAAACCTTGCCTACCTGCTCGACCAAGAAGACGTGCCCTACATTGCCCTAGAAGTCGATCCCGACATTATCGCCAAGGCACAAAAAGCGGGCTACAACGTCCACTTCGCCAACGCCACCCATTCCGACATGCTCCATGCTGCGGGAATCGACAAAGCTCGCGCACTGGTCATCACGCATCACGACTGCGATGCAGCAATCAAAACCCTGCACGTTGCTCGGCTCAATTTTCCTGAGCTACCTATCTTTGTGCGGGTTCTTTCTATCAATCGGCTGGATGAAATCATTGCCGCAGGGGCGACCGAGGTCGTTCCCGATGCGTTTGAAGCAAGCCTCATGCTCGGCTCTCACCTGATGAGCCACATGGGCATTCCCATGCGGCGTATTTTCCACCGCACCCAACGGGTACGCCAAGATAACTACAGTCTGTTGCGCCATATTTTCCAAGGTCGCGGCGAAGCCGTGGATGCCGCCCATGCTTTGCGTGGTTCGCTTGCAAGTATCGACCTTACTCCAGGCGCATGGGCCGTAGGCCGCACCTTGGGCGAAGCGCTTGAAGGCTTAAAAGTATTCCCGGATGCCATTCGTCGCGGGGGAATTAAAGGCGAAATGCCCTCAAAATCAACCATATTGCAAGAGGACGATGTGCTTATTCTGTATGGCACTGAAGCCGATTTAGCTCGCGCCGAACAACGCCTTTTAGGCGGTTAACCCTCAAAATAGGAAAAACCTGACATGGAATTGCTGCACAACCCGGAATTTCTATCGCGCTTACAGTTTGCCTTCCTCGCCATGTTTCATATTCTTTGGCCACCTCTTACGGTCGGCCTTGCGATGATTATTCTAGGCCTCGAAACCACCTGGCTTAGAACTAAGAACATATTTTACTACCATCAAACACGCTTCTGGATTCGCATCTTTATGATTAACTTCGGTGTTGGGGTCATCAGCGGCATCCCGATGGAATTTGCTTTTGGCACGAATTGGGGGGCTTTCTCCGTCGCCAGCGGCGATTTTTTTGGCAATATCCTAGGTTTTGAAACCGCCATGGCCTTTATGCTGGAAGCTGGATTCTTGGGTATTATGCTATTTGGCTGGAATCGGGTCAGTCCAGGAATGCACCTCTTTGCCACCAGCATGGTGGTTTTGGGCAGCACGCTTTCTGTATTCTGGATTATGGTCGCCAATTCCTGGATGCAAACCCCAATCGGCGTTGAATATATCCATGGTAAATTTGTCATCACCGATTATCTCGCCGCCGTTTTCAATCCTGATTTACCGCATGGTTTCTGGCATATGTTTATTGCCTGCATTGAACTTAGCCTTGTGGTCGTTGCGGGAATAAGTGCTTATTATCTCCTCAAACAACGAGAAACCAAGTTCTTCCTCCCTGCGTTCAAAATGGCGGTCACAAGCCTAGTGCTGATTGCTCCGCTACAAATCATCATCGGCGATTCCGCTGGTGGCGCACTCGCAGAAACCCAGCCCGCCAAGCTCGCCGCCATCGAATCTCACTGGGAAACCAATCCACCCGGCACCGGCGCACCTTGGGCGGTACTTGCCATCCCTGATCAAAAAAATCAGCGTAACCTTTGGGAATGGACAATCCCTGATGCTTTAAGCCTGATCGTGACCCACTCTCCTACCGGTACCGTCGTCGGCTTGCGTGACTTCAAAATCGAAGATCAGCCGCCCATCTGGATACCCTTTTACGCCTTCCGCATTATGGTTGCCGCCGGTGCCTTTATGGCGTTCATGGCGCTTTGGACGCTGTGGTTACTATGGCGCAACAAAGAGCGCATGGGTTTAGAGAATATTAGCCAAAATAAATGGCTATTACGCGGCTGGATACTCGCCATTCCCGCCGCCTATATTGCGGTGGAAATGGGCTGGCTGGTGCGCGAAATTGGCAGACAGCCGTGGATCGTTTACGGCATGATGCGCACACAGCACGGCGTTTCTGCCTTACCGCTTGCCTCGGTGCAGTGGTCTTTGCTCTCTTTTTTGGTGTTTTATCTTGCTATTGGTATTGCTGCTTTTTACTTTATGCGCCATGTCTTGCGTAAAGGCCCTATGTACGAGAACCCTCCAAAATATATTAAAAACAAAACCTCGCCCATGTCTTCCATGAATGATGGAGGCTACTGATGGATACGCTCACACTGGATAACACACATTATCTACTTGCCACGATTTGGTTTGCCATTATTGGATTATTCCTTATTTTTTATGTCGTACTCGATGGTTTTGATCTCGGCATGGGCATCCTGTCCTTGGCTGCGCCGAGCGAGCATTATCGCGGCGCGATGATGAGCAGCATCGGCAGCATTTGGGATGCCAATGAAACCTGGCTGGTCATTGTTGGTGGCACGCTTTTTGGTGCGTTTCCCTTGGTGTATGGCACCGTCTTGCATGGTTTATACATTCCTATCATTCTAATGTTGCTGGGCTTTATGCTTCGCGGTGTCTCATTTGAGTTTTATGCACTCTCATCACGCAAAAAACTCTGGGGCACTGCCTTTGGACTTGGCAGTTTAATTGCAGTCATTGCCCAAGGCTTTGCTCTTGGCGGATTACTTAATGGCATGAAAATTGAGAATGGACTTTTTGTCGGCGGTATTTTTGATTGGTTTTCACCCTTTAGCATCATGGTGGTGCTTGGCGTGATTGCTGGTTACAGCGTGCTTGGTGCCAACTACATGATTATGAAGTTTAGTGGTGATTTACAAGCCCATGCTTATACGCGCAGCAAAATGTCAAGCCTCATCATGCTAATCGCAGCGGGTATTGTGACCGTATGGACACCCATACAATATCCATATATTTTCGATCGCTGGTTTACACTGCCCAATTTATATATCTTTGCCCTACTGCCGCTTGCCGCTTTATTTTGTTTTTTTATGCTATTTAAGGCATTAAATAATAAACACGAACACGCACCCTTTATTTGGAGTTTACTGATTTTTATTTTTTCCTTTATTGGCTTGGCGGCCACGTGGTTTCCTTATATCGTTCCGGGCGCTATCACCATCGATCAAGCGGCCGCACCTGAAAATACACTGATATTTATGTTAATTGGCATTGGCACATTAATACCCGTAATGATTGCTTACAACATATATCAATACAGCGTATTTAACGGGAAAATAAACCCCGATGCGCCATTGACGCACGATTAAAAAAGATATAATTCAAGGACTAAACATGCGCCTTTTAATGATTTCCGATGTGTACTTTCCGCGCGTCAATGGCGTATCCACCTCCATTGAAACCACGCGCCACGCGCTGAAAAAATTAGGCCATGAAGTCACTCTCATCGTGCCGGAGTATCCACAACAAAATGAGCGCACCGACCCGCTTGTAATACGCATTCCATCACGCAAAGTGCTGCTCGATCCGGAAGACCGCCTGATGGCTTGGCGTGATTTACGCCGCACCATGCGCGCCCTCGCTTCACAACAATTTGATTTAATTCATATTCATACGCCGTTTATTGCCCACTACGCCGGCACACGCATGGCACGCAACCTCAAGTTACCCGTCGTTGAAACTTACCACACGTTTTTTGAGCAATACCTCGAACATTACATTCCCTTTCTGCCCGACCCCATGCTGCGCTTGATGGCGCGTCGCCTCACTGCCAACCAAGGCAATGCGGTCAATGCGCTGATTTCCCCCTCATTTGCCATGCGCGATATTTTGCGTCGCTACGGTGTGCGCTCACCGATCAGCGTGATACCCACAGGCATTGATCTTGAGGCATGGCGCACCCCCATCGCTCCCGATCCGCGCGCTGAACTTGGCATCGCGCCCAACCAACCCGTGCTGCTGTTTGTCGGACGGCTGGCGTTTGAAAAAAATGTTGATTTTTTACTCCACATGCTAAGCCTGCTTATCAAGCAACGCCCGGACGCCTGCCTTGTACTCGCAGGTGAAGGGCCGGCAGAAAAACACTTGCGCAAACTCACTACCCAGCTTGGGCTGGATGCGCATGTGCACTTTGTGGGCTACCTGCCGCGAGATGGCCAACTGCAAGCCTTGTACCGCGCCGCCGATGCTTTCGTCTTTGCTTCCGCCACCGAAACCCAAGGCCTGGTTCTTGTAGAGGCTTTGGCACTCGGGCTGCCCGTCGTCGCCTTGGCCGAAATGGGCACGCGCGATGTCGTGCGCGAAGGCGAAGGCTGCCTGATTGCGCCCAATGATGCGCAAGGCTTTGCCCAGCGCGTACTCGAAATCCTCAATCACCCGCATCAAGCCGCCCGCCTCGCCGCCCAAGCCGTCATTGCCGCCGAGGCCTGGCAACAAGAACGCATTGCCGAACGCTTGGTTCAGTTCTACCAAGAAACCATCGACCGTGGTGAGACAGCCCCCGTACGCAAGCGCTGGAGGCGTAAGCCAAACGCATGAAACTTAACCAGCTCCAGTTTGATGACAGCTATGTGCGCGAATTGCCCGCCGACGCGCTTGAACATCCTAGCGCGCGCCAAGTGTATGCGGCCTGTTACTCGCACATTCGCCCCACGCAAGTCGCAGCGCCGCAGCTTATCGCCTGCTCAGCGGAGACCGCCGCACTGATTGACCTAGATACAAGCGAATGCGCAAGCCCAGCCTTTGCCGACGTATTCAGCGGCAATGCGCTCCTACGCGGAATGCAGCCCTACGCAGCCTGTTACGGCGGACATCAATTCGGCCATTGGGCAGGGCAGTTAGGTGATGGCCGCGCCATCAACATCGGCGAAGTCATCAACACCCACAACCAACGCTGGACGCTGCAACTCAAAGGCGCAGGGCGCACCCCTTATTCACGCAACGCCGATGGACGCGCCGTATTACGCTCCTCAGTGCGCGAATTTTTATGCTCCGAAGCCATGCACCACCTAGGGGTTTCCACCACCCGCGCCCTCAGCCTTGTGGCCACGGGCGAGCATGTGCTGCGCGACATGTTCTACGATGGCCGCCCGCAACTCGAACCCGGCGCGATTGTGTGCCGCGTCGCCCCCTCCTTCACCCGTTTTGGCAATTTTGAGCTCCTCGCCCATCGCGGCGACCGCCACACCCTACGCCTGTTGGCCGACTACACCATTCGCTACGACTTCCCCGAACTGTTGCCCGCGAGCGGCATCCCCAGCGCCGACACCTATCTTGCGTGGTTCAGAGAACTCGTGCGCCGCACCGCACACATGATTGTGCACTGGATGCGCGTCGGCTTCGTGCATGGCGTGATGAACACCGACAACATGTCTATTTTAGGTCTTACCATCGACTACGGCCCCTACGGCTGGCTTGAAGGTTTCGACCCGCACTGGACACCCAACACCACCGATGCCCAAGGCCGCCGTTACGCTTTTGGCAACCAGCCGCAAATCGGCGAATGGAATCTTACGCGCCTAGCCAACGCCCTCATGCCTCTTATCCGCGACCGCACCGCGTTAGAAAACGCACTCAACGCTTATCAAAGCGACTACAACCAAGCCTATGACGCCATGATGACCGCCAAACTCGGCTTAAGCGCCCATCAAGGCCAAGAGGACGATACGCTCATCACTACCCTGTTC
>JBFXGB010000018.1:0-32252 GCA_050178405.1 Halothiobacillaceae bacterium | reverse complement strand
TGGCGATCTCCTTCAACGACTTCGCTTCCCCCGATTCCAGCATCGCCAGCCAGCGGTGACCCCTGGCCAACGCCAGTTGGATGGAGGTTGGTACTACGTCCCACGGTCTGACCGGCGCAGTTTCGCCATTCGGCAAGGTGATCAGCTTGCGGCCGCTGCGGCGTTTGATCTGGATCGGCACCGATAGGGTCAGCCTGCCGTCGCTGGTCTGCAGGATGTCTGGCTCGCCGGTTTTCTGGATGCGGATGTCGCTCATGCCAGCGCCTCCTCCGTCTGCTCGGCGGGCTCGGGACGCAGCTCCAGCACCAGACGCTCGATGCCGTTGGCGCGCAATCGCACTTCGAGGCCGTTGGGCGACACGATCACTTTCTCGACCAGCAGCCGGACGATTCGGCTCTGCTCCGCAGGAAACAGCTGATCCCAAATCGCGTCGAGCCGGGTCATGGCCACGGTGATCTTGGCCTCGTCCATGGTCGGGTCGAGCTTGATCGCCTGCGGCAGCATCTCACCCAAGAGACTCGGGGCGCGCAGGATCGCCCGCAGCGGGTCGAACACCGCCGATTCGAGCTCTGCGGCAGGCAGTCGCGGCAGACCCGATGCACCCGCGTGTTCCTTGGCATCGCGCTGGGGCACGTAGTAACGGTCATTCTTCTTGGTGGTGTGCCACGGCGACAGTACGCGACCGTCGTTGCCGAACACGATGCCCTTGAGCAGATAGGCAACTTGGCGCGCGTCGTGTTGCCCCGGACTCGGCCAATTGTCTCCAGAATCGCGTGGACGCTGTCCCACAGTTCGCGGCTGATGATGGGTGGGTATTCGGCCTGGTACCACTGATCCTTGTGCCGCAACTCACCAAGGTAGGTTCCTCGCTCATCGCCGGCCTCCCTTCCTCGCGCCGGGCTTGGGATTGGCTGACGGCTTGAGGCCGAAGAACAGCGGACCGGACCACCGTGTGCCCGTGATCTCGCGGGCGATCATCGAAAGGCTGGCGAAGGTGCGGTCCTGGAATTCGTACTGACCATCGGCCATCGAGACCACTCTGTACTCGAGACCCTTGTATTCCCGGGTTAGCACCGTGCCGGCCGCAGGGCAGTAATCGCGGTCGCGCTTCCTGACCTTGCCGGTTTCCACCAGATCGGCGATCCACCGCGTGTTGCGATCCAGCAGGCCGGCGTTGGCTTTGCGGAATTCCGCTTCCTGCAGCCAGTACGCAATGCGTCGCTCAAGGAACTGGCGTTTGTGCGCGAGCGCGTCCTCACCGACCTGCTTTTCCAGAGTTCCTTGATCTCGGCCATCGGCAGCTCGGGCAATTCCGCGCGCGAGCCAAGCGAAATGTTGCGCTGATCGATTCGCCGCCGTTTTTTGCGGAGGTTGATGCCGCTATTCTCCGCAAAGAAAAGTCGGTGGAGCCGTTCGGGCATGCGACGGGCGAACTGCGCTACAAATTGGCGCGGCTCTGAAAAACCGCGCCACATTGCGTGCAAATGGGTGTCAATTTGGAACCGAGAGCCACCATAGCTTCCCGATCGGGAAATATTTGGTCAATCCATGGCTTAATCGCACGCAGCATTCCCGATCGGGAAATATCGCTTGCACATAGTCCAGCTGTGGCTGATAATTTCCCGAACGGGAAACTGAGCAAGCCATGACACCCATTCGATCACCGCAACAACTCGGCGATGCACTACGTGCCGCTCGCAAGCAGCTCGGGTTGACCCAGCCCCAGTTGGCGCTGGCGGCAGGGGTGGGTGTACGCTTCATTGTCGACCTTGAAGCAGGCAAACCCACCTTAAGACTGGAAAACGTACTGCGGGTCATTGATGCCTTGGGTGGAGAGGTCCAGTTGAGCGGGTTACCATCATTTGTGACCAATGATCAACGCGAGGGTGGCGACCATGGCGCATGAGCTGGCAGTCTGGCTATTCGCAGATCGTGTCGGCACGTTGGCCCTAGTCGATGGGCGGCTAAACTTTTGCTACGCACCCGGTTGGCTGTCACAGAAATACGCCGTTGCTTTGTCCGCCTCGCTGCCCCTGCAAGCGGAGCCGTTCGACGATCGCAAAACGCGTCCCTTCTTTGCGGGTCTTCTACCCGAAGGGCAAATGCGCCGCCTGATTGCGCAGCAGTTCCAGGTGTCTGGCCAGAACGACTTTGCGCTGCTGGACCACATCGGCGGCGAATGCGCCGGAGCCGTAACCTTCCTTGAGCCAGGGCAGGCTTTGCCTGTGCCGACACGCAGCGATGACGTTCAATGGCTGAGTGACGACGAAGTCGTTGCCATCCTGGATGAATTGCCGCGCCGCCCCATGCTGGCTGGCAAAGACGGCTTGCGGCTTTCTTTGGCGGGAGCCCAGGACAAACTGCCGGTGGTCTTTGATGGTGCGCGCATCGGGCTGCCCCTCAATGGAACACCCAGCTCGCACATCTTGAAGCCAGCCATTCACGCGGTTGACGATAGCGTGATCAACGAAGGGTTTTGCATGGCGCTGGCTGAGGCCATGCAGCTCAAGCCAGCGAAATCGAAAGTTCACTTTGTGCTGGATCGCTCGTTTCTGCTGATTGAACGCTACGACCGATTGATGGATGCCCAGGGGCAGCGGCAACGGCTTCATCAAGAGGACTTTTGCCAGGCACTGGGCGTGGTGCCCGAAATAAAGTACCAGAATGAAGGTGGCCCGGATCTGGCGCAGTGTTTTGATCTGGTGCGCAGTGCGACGCGCCCCAGTGCACCGCAAGTCCTGCGGCTGCTCGACTACGTGATCTTCAATGCACTGATCGGCAATCATGATGCGCACGCCAAGAATTTCTCTCTGCTGTATTTGGGTGGAAAGTCAGCCAAGGCTCCCGTTCTGGCACCGTTCTACGACACGCTGTCGACGGCGGTGTATCCAACACTGACGCAGAAGATGGCGATGAAAATCGGCAGCAAGTACAAATTCAGCGAAGTTCAGGCGCGGCACTGGGCGCAGTAGTCGTTTGGTGCGGCGTTCCACCCCGCCACCAATACATACGGGTTCGGATAGTCTCCGGGTCTTTTTTTCCTTGCCTAGAATCCCCGCGGCAGGCGAGCCTCCAGCGATCTATGCAGAGGGTGGCTACAAGTCGAAACGCCCGGAATCAGCCGCATTCTCGGCCAGAGCCGTTTCTATTCTCTGTTTGTCTTGAGGGTGGGTATGGAATAATATCATTTAAAATCAATAAGTTACAATCGCACCTTTGTTGTCAACCAAGGTCGCCAGTTCCAGGCCGTTCTCAATGATGCCCTGCGCGAATACAGCGACCGGCAGCAGACGGAACATCCGCGCCGCCACGTGATGGCGTCTTTCGCGACCAGCCTAGATGAATTCGACACCTTCTACCGTGAACTGGTCAAGTAAGCCGTGCCGAGCGATTACTTGACCGTGGCCGATGTGCTCGGCATGCACATCGTGCTGATGCAGCTTTACGGCGGCGCACCGGGTGTGCATGATCCGAGTGCGCTGGAAACCGCCTTGTTCCGCCCGCCGACTGGCTACTACGACGACATCGTGGCTGAAGCGGCTGATCTGCTGGAAAGCCTAGCGCTCAACCATCCTTTTGTGGACGGCAACAAACGCATCGCCTTCGCCGCAGCCGAAGTGTTCCTACGCATCAATGGCTGGTGCTTGCATCGTGTTCCGCTGCGCGTTCACGCTGAGATGATTCAAATATTCGACACAGGAACCTTTGATATCGCCCACCTCGATCCCTGGTTGCGGTCTTTCACCCCCTTTGCAGAGTGATGTGCTGAACAAGAAAACACCCAACGTCCAAACTCAGGCTGCAATGACGGAAGCATGGGAGTTGGCAAAAACTGGATGCTAAAACTTGCGGAGCCCCAGGATGGCGTTGAGTTATCCCCGACCTTCACCAAGCCCGCCCGCCATTGTTGGGAGTCCATCTCAAATGTGGCGGATTTGCAGAAAAAAGAGGGACTCATACAGCCTTGTCACCATTCATGCGCTGAATGATCATAAATAGGAGTTACGCAGAATGGTTGTTTAACTCCCTCCCCCTTGACGGGGGAGGGTAGGGGAGAGGGGGCTAAATCAGGATTTTGCGTAAGTCCTAATAAAGCTAAGAAAAAGATTATGCCCACAGCATCGTTCCCTCGTCTGAGTCCCTTCAACCTGATAAATTGCAGGCCTTAAAATTCAAGCCGACTCTATGCCGCCCGAACCCCTGCTGCACATGCGCTGCGATGACTGCTGAACCATGGTGGTCAGTGGATCAGATTGCTGAGCATCTGGGCATCACGCGCGACTCAATCCACCGCTGGATCGACCGCAAGAACCTGCCATCGTGTGGGTTTATGGATGTTCACGACATCCGAAGTGGATGACTGGGTCAGGGTTGATGGTGCAATGAAAATGTAGCCTCTGAACCGCTAATCACCAAATAAATAGGGGTAGAAACATGCCGAGAATCTTCGACAACATTGAAAAGCAGCTGTTGCCTGCATTGCAGGAAACGCTGCAGGTTGCTGAGCGCGCGGACTTTTGCGTCGGATATTTTAACCTTCGCGGTTGGCGCCATCTTTCCGGACATGTGGATCGGTGGGCGGGGGGCGAGGGTCGATGCTGCCGCTTGCTGGTGGGTATGCATGTCACCCCTAGCGATGAGCTTCGGCAAGCCCTGCGCACGCGCGAGGATGACGATGGCCTAGACAACCAGACAGCGTTGCGGGAAAAGCGGCGGATTGCCGAGGAGTTTCGCCAGCAACTGACCTTTGGCGTACCAACCAATGACGATGAGGCTGCGCTGCGGCAACTCTCGGCGCAAATTCGTGCCAAGAAACTAATTGTCAAGGTGTATTTGCGCCACCCATTGCACGCTAAGCTCTATTTGCTGCATCGGCAGGATGCCAATAACCCGGTCACCGGCTTTCTGGGTAGCTCAAATCTAACGCTTGCGGGTCTCGCCAAGCAGGGGGAACTGAACGTTGATGTGCTGGAGCACGATGCCTGCAACAAACTGGTCGATTGGTTTGAAGATCGCTGGTGCGATCGCTGGTGCGTCGATATTTCCAAGGAATTGGCCGACATCATTGATGAGAGCTGGGCGGGAGAACGTTTGGTGCTGCCGTATCACGTTTACCTCAAGATGGCTTTTCATCTTGCGCAGGAAGCGCGTGCCGGTCTTTCCGAATTCCGTATCCCTTCAATTTTTGGCGAAACGCTGTTCGACTTCCAAGTTGCTGCCGTCAAGATTGCAGCGCACCACTTGAACAAGCGCGGCGGAGTGCTGATTGGCGATGTGGTCGGCTTGGGCAAGTCGATGATGGCTACCGCTTTGGCCAAAGTCTTTGAGGACGATTACCACACAGAAACGCTCATTATCTGCCCCAAGAACCTCGTTTCGATGTGGGAAGACTATGCCCACCGATATCGCCTGCACGCCAAGGTGCTACCGTTGTCGAAGGTGCTAACAGAATTGCCTGAGAAAACAAGGCGTTATCGTCTGGTTCTCATCGATGAATCGCACAATCTGCGTAATAAGGAAGGCAAGCGCTGGAAGGTCATCCGCGAATACATCGAGCGTAACGACAGCCTGACGGTTCTCCTCTCGGCCACGCCCTACAACAAGACCTACCTCGACCTTTCTGCCCAACTAGCCTTATTCCTAAATGAAGACGCTGACTTAGGCATCCGGCCGGAAAAATTGCTCACCGAGTTGGGCGGCGAGCACGAATTCATTCGCCGGCACCAGTGTGCTGTGCGCTCACTGGCCGCGTTCGAGAAAAGCGAAATTGCGGATGACTGGCGCGATCTCATGCGCCTGTACATGGTGCGTCGCACGCGCGGTTTCATCATGCAGCACTACACCCGCGAAGACGAGCGCGGCAAATACCTGCTGTTCTCGGATGGGCGAAAGTCCTATTTTCCGAAGCGGATTCCGAGAAATCTCAGCTTCAAGATTGACGATGCGAACCCTTCCGACCCCTACGCACGCTTTTACAGCGACCCGGTGGTCAATGCGATCAACGAGCTGATCCTGCCGCGCTACGGTTTGGGCAACTATGTCGCCCCGAAGCCAAAAACGCCGCCCACATCTCAGCAGGCCAAGATCATCGAGGGGCTTTCCCGCGCTGGCACGCGCCTGATGGGATTCTGTCGCACCAATCTTTTCAAGCGACTGGAAAGTGCCGGTCCGGCGTTCATCCTGTCTATCGAACGCCACATCCTGCGCAATTTCATCGTCCTGCATGCCATTGAGAACGGTCTGGATATTCCGCTGGGCACGCAAGGTGCCGAACTGCTCGACACTCGCCATTACGACGAAGACCCCGATGGTCTGTTGGTTGGTAATACCGATGATGGCGGCGACGAAGACGTTGCCGACCCAACCGCCACCAATGGCCTACGCACCGAGACAGACTACCGCGCCCGTGCCGCCAAGGCGTATGCGGCATACAGCGGCGCGCTGAAAAGCCGTTTCAAATGGCTGCCAGCTTCCCTGTTCATCAAGGCGCTGGCTCAAGATCTGCTCGTAGATGCGCAATCCTTGCTCCAGCTTTTGAGGCTTTGCGGTGACTGGCAAGCCGATGCGGATACCAAGCTGGCCGCTCTAATCGAGTTGATCAATCAGCGCCACCCAACGGAGAAACTTCTCGTATTCACCCAGTTTGCCGACACCGCCCGCTATCTCAAGGCCCAGTTGCAGGGACGTGGTATCAAACAGGTGGAAGAGGCCACCGGGCAAAGCGCCGATCCAACGTCCTTGGCCTGGCATTTCTCGCCGGAATCGAACGGCAAGCGCGAGCACATCAAGAAGGCCGACGAGCTGCGCGTGCTGATTGCTACCGACGTGCTCTCCGAAGGCCAGAACCTTCAGGATGCGCACATCATCGTGAACTACGACCTGCCCTGGGCGATTATTCGCCTGATTCAGCGTGCTGGTCGTGTCGACCGTATCGGCCAGCAATCGGACTTCATTTTGTGCTACTCCTTCGTCCCGGCCGATGGCGTGGAGCGGCTCATCAAGCTGCGCGCCCGAGTCAAACAACGCCTGATTGAAAATGCCGAGGTCGTGGGTTCCGACGAAAGTTTCTTCGACGACGACAGCGATGAAGAACTGATTCGCGATCTCTACACCGAAAAGAACGGCATCCTCGACGACGATGGCGACACCGAGGTCGACTTGGCCTCCTACGCCTATCAGATCTGGAAGAACGCCACCGATGCCGACCCATCGCTGGCGGCCAAGATCGAGGCCATGCCCAACGTGGTCTATGCCACCAAGGCGCATGAACATAACCCGGCATCGCCAAGGGGTGTACTGGTCTACATGCGCACCGCGCAGGGCAACGACGCGCTAGCCTGGATGGACGAGGCCGGCAAGCCGGTCACTCAGTCTCAACTCACCATCCTGAAAGCAGCCGCCTGCGCGGCGGATACACAGGCTTTGCCGCGAACTGAAAATCACCACGCGCTCACGCAACAAGGGCTGGCCCATATCGTCGAGGAAGAAAAATCCTTTGGCGGCGCGTTGGGGCGCCCCTCAGGCGCGCGCTTCAAGGCCTTCGAACGCCTCAAGCGTTTCCGCGAAGGGCTGGGCGACAAGCGTGATCTGTTCATCACCGAAGAATACGTGCGCCGTGTCGACCGGGTGGTGGAAGACATTTACCGCTATCCGCTCTACCAGTCGGCCACGGATAATCTGAATCGACAACTCAAAGCCGGCATAAGTGACCACCAGTTTCTGGATCTCCTTTTCTCCCTGAGAGAAGACGGTCGCTTATGCGTCATTGACGATGAAGAGCAAAAGAAAGAGCCTAAACTTATCTGCTCGATGGGCCTAGCTTGATCAAACAGGAAAAGAACAATGACGATAGATGCCGCCCGCTTCCAAAAACTGCTTGGCGAGATCAAGCTGGAGCAACTGTTCAACGAACTCGGCTGGGAACGACCTACACTCAAACCACATTCCATCACGGTGAATGGCGAAGAATTTACGCTCACCAACATCGCCCACAAGCGCGGAGTGGCGGTATTCCGCTGCTCGCCCGACAGCACCGGCAAGGTGCCCTCGCGCCCGGTGTTGCTTAAGATCGAAAAAGAGACCGTCAAGCTCGCTCACGAGCATCTATTGTTATTTGCCGACGCCAAGGAAACCATGATTACTTGGTTGTGGGTATCGCGCGTTCCCGGGCAGCCTACGACCACCCGCACCCACACCTGGCACAAAGGCCAGAGTGGCGAATCGCTGCGGCAGAAGCTCTCCCAGATCGTCTGGTCGCTGGAAGAGGAAGAGGCCATCACGCTCACCGACGTGATCACCGGCCTCAAGCGCGCCTTCGACCGCGACCGCATTTCCAAGAGCTTTTATGACAAATTCAAGGCTCAGCACGAAGCCTTTGCCGACTTCATCGAAGGTCTCGCCGCCGCCAGCGACAAGGCCTGGTACGCCTCGCTGATGCTCAACCGGTTGATGTTCGTCTACTTCATCCAGAAAAAAGGCTTTCTCGATGGTGACGAAAACTATCTCGCCAACCGCATGGCCGAGGTACAGGCTGCCGCCGGCAAAGGCAAGTTCCACAGTTTCTACCGTCAATTCCTGCGCCGCTTGTTCCATGAAGGACTGGGCCAAGCCAAGGCCGAGCGCACCCTCGATCTCAATCGCCTGATCGGCGAAGTGCCCTATCTGAACGGTGGGCTTTTCTCCCTGCACGAGCTGGAAGAAGCCAACCCCGGCATCGACGTGCCCGACGAGGCCTTCGAGCGCCTGTTCGCCTTCTTCGACGCTTGGGACTGGCATCTGGACAACCGCCCGCTCTCCAGCGGGAGAGAAATCAACCCTGACGTGCTCGGCTACATCTTCGAGAAATACATCAACCAGAAACAGATGGGGGCGTACTACACCAAGGAAGACATCACCGAGTACATCAGCAAGAACACCGTCGTCCCGCATCTGATCGAGCAGGCGCGTGAGCGCTGCAAAGTGGCGTTCGATGGCGAAGCCTCAGTGTGGAACCTGCTCCGGACCGACCCCGACCACTACATTTACCCAGCGATGAAGACGGGCGTGATCGACGCCTCCGGCAACATCGTGCCCGAAACCGCCCTGCCGGATTTTGTGCAGACCGGCATGCACGACGCCAAGGCTCGCATGTTCGAACGCCGCTACAATCTAGGCGAAGCTGTCTTCCACACCGCGACCGGCGAGCGCGGCACGCTGCCCACCGAAACCTGGCGCGAGTATGTGGAACGCCGCAGCCGTTGCCTGGCTGTACGCGAGAAACTGGCCAAGGGCGAGGTGAAAAGTGCCGACGAGCTCATCACCCTGAATCTCGACATCCGTCAGTTCATGCAGGATGTGATCGACACAGCAACCAGCCCCGACCTGCTGCGCGCGGTCTGGCAGGCCATCGTCGGGCGCGTGCCGGAACGGGCCAACGAGAAATTCCGCCACGGCATCACCATCCTCGACCCCACCTGCGGATCGGGTGCATTCCTGTTCGCCGCGCTGGGCGTTCTAGAGCCGCTCTACGAAGCCTGCCTGGAGCGCATGGAGGGTTTTGTCGAGGATGCAAAAAAACTCCCCTCGCCCGCAGGCGGGAGAGGGGCCGGGGGTGAGGGAGCTTTTCCCGATTTCGCCAAGGTACTGGCGGAAGTGGACAAGCACCCGTCGCGCCGTTACTACATCTTTAAAAGCATCATCCTGCACAACCTCTACGGCGTGGACATCATGGCCGAGGCGGTGGAAATCTGTAAGCTGCGCCTCTTCCTCAAGCTGGTGTCGCAGGTGGACGCCGGGCGCGAACTGGAACCGTTGCCCGACATCGACTTCAACATCCGCGCCGGCAACACCCTGGTCGGCTACGCCACCGAAGCGCAGTTCGACGAGGCCAATACGCTCGCCAGCGACCAGACCCACCGCGACGAGATCAAAGCGCAGATCGCCGATCTAGCCGACCTCTTTGACCGCTTCCGCGAACAGCAGACCGTGCACGGCGGCAAGGTCACGGCGGACGACAAGCGCAAGCTGCGCGACAAGCTGAACGGCCTGAGCCTGGAACTGGACCGCTACCTCGCCCACGACTACGGCATCGACCCGGACAACGCGACGGCCTTCGCCGCCTGGCAGGCCAGCCATCAGCCCTTTCATTGGTTCGCCGAGTTCTACGGCGTGATGCGTGAGGGCGGGTTTGATGTGGTGATTGGGAATCCGCCGTACATCGAATACAGCAAGGTCAGAAATGAATATGCTTTAACTCGGATAAAGACGATTGGATGCGGAAATCTTTGGGCATTTTGTATTGAAAGATCGTTTGAGTTGCTTTCGTCAGCCTCGCGTTTCGGGATGATTGTTCCCGTAAGTCTAGTCTGTACTCAGCGAATGAGCGATGTTCAAGATGTTATCGAGAGCCAATCATCCGCGACATGGTTAAGCAACTATGCAGAACGGCCATCAAAGCTCTTTAGCGGGGCAGAAGTACTACTTACGATTGCGATTAGCCGAAAGTCACAGACACCGCGTATTGGTACACATTCAACCCCGCTGAGAAAATGGCCGTCCGACTTCAGATCGTCATTGTTTGAGACTACGGCATATCTTTTAACTGGTAGTCGCCTCAGAGGATACATTGTTCCTAAAGTTTCAGCAGAGATCGAGGCTGTAGCAATCCCGAAGATCATGTCTAAGCTTGGCACCTTGGCAGAGGCGTTTGTTCGCTCCTCGGACCATAAGATCTACTACCGAATTGGGGGCGGCAGGTACTGGAAGATTTTTACGACTTTTCAGCCTCAGTTCGTACTGAACGGCACTCCATCTGTTTCCAGTCGAGAGGCCTATCTTTACTTTTCGTCCAAAGACGAACGCGACATAGCACTCAGCTTGCTCAGTAGTACACTGTTTTACTGGTATTTCATGTTGACAACAAATGGTCGTGATTTGAATCCTGCTGACCTTCGGGCGTTCCCCATTTCTCCGAGAAAGCTTTCGGATGAAGGGAGACGAAAACTAATCGAGTTGTCCGGCGAGTTGATGAAGAGCTATCGCGCAAACAAGGCAATGAAGGAAAAGACATCAAAATCTACTGGACATGTCTTGTATGAAGAGTTCTATCCAAGACTGTCGAAAGATGTACTGAATGAAATTGATGTGGTAATTGGCACCGAGTTTGGGCTCTCTAAGGCTCAGCAGGATTTTCTGCTCAACTTCGAAATTAAGTACCGCATGGGCGGAGCCGACGAGGACGAATGAAGCCCGTACCCGTCACCTTGCCACTTGACTGCGCCCAGCGTGCCGGCATTGAAGTCGCCACGCGAATAGTCGGCGTTGGCGAGAGGGCATTGTTGGCGGAACCGCTGCTCGGCCTCGTCGCCTCGCGCGAATGCCCCGGCCACGTCCTGCTCGAAACTCTCGATCGTGTGCCGGAATGGGTCAAGGCCGGCCGCATCATCGTCAGCGGCTTTCACTCGCCGCTGGAACAACAGGTGTTGCGCTCCGTGCTGCGGCGCAAGGGGCGCGTGGTCAAGGTGCTGGCGCGCGGCATGACCGACTATCGGCCTGCCGCCGAAGAGCGCGAATCGCTAACCGCCAGCCGGATGCTGGTCATCGCCGCCTGCCCGCCCGAGGTGCGCCGCACCACCCGCGAAACCGCGCTCGCCCGCAACCGGCTGGTGCTGGCGCTCGCCAGCGAGATCGTCATGCCCTACGTCGCTAATGGCAGCCCGCTCGCGGCGTTGCTAAATGAGAGAAAGGCCGCGTTATAGCCTTCCTTGCGACCTGGTTTCTGTTGGAACAAGAAGCGGCTGATCGATGCGGCGTTAATTTGCGCGTCATCGATATTTACGAAGTGGTCATAAGGCACGATGTCCAGTTTGCCGACCGCAAGAGCAAGCGAAGCGCAGATCAATGAGTTATCAACCTATCCCCGCTCAACCCGGCCCTCTCCCCAAAGGGGCGAGGGCGCTAAATCCGCATTTCTGCGTAAGTCCTAAAATAATTAAAACCCCAGCAATCACTCGCTGGGGTTTTTCTGCCTGATATTTTGGATTTAATCCAAGGACATCCGAAAAAACTTTAATAGGACTTACGCAAAATCCTGATTTAGCCCCCTCTCCCCTCGCGGGAGAGGGTTGGGGAGAGGGGGTGAGAGTACCTGCCAAATCATAGGCTTATGCCAGCTTCCCCACCCTCTCCCGTCAAGGGGGAGTGAGTTAAACAACCATTCTGCGTAAGTCCTATTTAAATGCCTAAGCTCAACTGGCTCGGCAAAGAAGCTGTTGTTAAGCGTTACAGCGTTTCCGAGGCAAACTCCGCAAGACGTGAGCGTTCGCCGCGGAGCAGGGTGATGTGCCCGCCGTGTGGCCAGCCTTTGAAGCGATCGACCACATAGGTCAGGCCGGAGGTGGTTTCGGTCAGGTACGGCGTGTCGATCTGCGAGATGTTACCCAAGCAGATGACCTTGGTGCCGGGGCCTGCGCGGGTAATCAGAGTTTTCATCTGCTTTGAGGTCAGGTTTTGTGCCTCGTCGATAATGAGGAACTTGTTTTGGAAGGTGCGGCCGCGCATAAAGTTGAGCGAGCGGATTTTGATACGCGCGCGCACTAAGTCTTGCGTGGCCTGACGCTCCCATGAGCCGCCGCCTTCGACGCGGGTGAGGACTTCGAGGTTGTCCATCAGTGCGCCCATCCACGGGGTCATTTTTTCCTCTTCGGTGCCGGGCAAAAAGCCGATGTCTTCGCCCACGGGGACGGTGACGCGGGTCATGATGATTTCCGAATAAAGATTTTTTTCCAGCGTTTGCGTCAAGGCGGCGGCGAGGGTGAGCAGGGTTTTGCCCGTGCCTGCCTGACCGAGCAGGGTGACGAAATCGACTTGCGGGTCCATCAAAAGATTAAGCGCAAAGCTTTGTTCGCGGTTGCGCGCGTTGATGCCCCAGACGGTGTTTTTCGGCAGGGTGTAGTTGTTGCAGACTTCGACAATCGCGGCGCCGTTTTCGTCGTGGGCACGCACCACGCCTTCAAACGGGCTGTCGCCTTCAAGAAAAATAAATTGATTGGCGTTCCATTCATCAGCAAGCGGACCGTGGATGCGATAAAAGCTGCGGCCTTCTTCCTGCCAGGCGTGTAAATCTTTGCTGTGCGTGTTCCAGAAATCGGTGGGGAGGGCGCTAATGCCAGTGTAGAGCAGGTCAACATCGTCCAGCACCTGATCGTTTTCGTAGTCTTCGGCCATGATGCCGAGCACGGTCGCTTTGATGCGCAGGTTGATGTCTTTGGAGACCAGCACGACTTGGCGGTCGGTGGTCTCGCGCATGAGGGCGAGGGTGACGGCGAGGATGTCGTTGTCGGCTTTGAAACCAGCCATGGCATCCGGCAGTTCGGTGCGCATGATGCGGGTTTGAATAAATAAGCGCCCAGAGCTGTGGCGCAGGCGACCGTCACGGAAGGGGTGGCTAATCAGTACGCCAGCTTCAATTTCGTCTTTGTTGGCATCGGCGACCAAATCATCAAGAAAGCGTGTGGCTTGACGCACGTTGCGTGCGATTTCGGAGACCCCTTTTTTGAGGTTGTCGAGTTCTTCGAGAACAACCATCGGCAGGAAGATGTTGTGTTCCTGAAAGCGGAACAGCGCCGAGGGGTCGTGAATCAGAACATTGGTGTCGAGAACGAAGAGGCAGGGACGGGTACGCTCGTGATGAATCATAGGGTGGCCTTGGTTTTATAAGGTTGATTGCAATTCGTTCAGTTTGTTCAAGACACTTTGTGCATGACCGGGAACGCTGACTTTGCGCCAGGTGTGTTGGATGTCTCCTTGAGGGTTGATGAGAAAAGTGCTGCGCTCAATGCCCATGTACTCTTTGCCGTAAAGTTTTTTCAATTTGATGACATCAAAAAAATGACACAATTTTTCATCCGGGTCGCTGATGAGATGAAAAGGCAGATTGAGACGCTCGCGGGCGTTGTGGTGGCTTTTGAGGCTATCGCGTGAGATGCCGAAAATGTGCGCGCCAGTTTTTACAAATTCGGCGGAAAGTAATGCGAAGTCTCGGGCTTCTTGGGTGCAGCCTGGGGTGTTGTTTTTGGGGTAGAAGAACAGGACAAGCCATTGATTTAATAAGTCGGAGGGCAGATTGAGCGTGCCTTGGGTGCTGTGGAGCTGGCAGGGCGGGAGAGTCGTTAGGTTTTGCATGAAATTGAAATCCTAGTATCGGGTAGGTGCGAATTTATTCGCACAACCTAAGCGTTGGCCGTGCGCATAAATTCGCACCTACGCATAAAAATGCCTAACGCACGGGATCCAGCGTGGCATCCAAATTCAGTTCGTCACACAAATCAAAAAAGGCTTCTTTGAGCAGGGCGAGGCGCAGGCTTGTCGGCACGTCGATTTGCATGCGCAAGGTGAGCATGGGTGTGGCGTTGTTGGGCGAGCTGTAGGGCATGGTGGCAAAGTCCGTAATGTGAATGCCTTGGGCGCTAAAAAATTGAGCGAGTTCGTGCGCCATGTCTGGGGTGTTCAGCCCCACGACATCCACGGCGTAGCTGAGGTGCGAATCAAGCGGGGCAGGGGCATCGGTGCGGAGCATGTGCAAGGCTAGATTGTGCTCTTTAGCCATTTGTTTGATCGCGCTTTCCAGTCGTGTAAGCCGATCCCAGCTGCCGGACACCAGCATGGAGGCGGCGGATTGTTGCCCAAGCGATGTCATGCGCGCGTCGTGAAGCAGGCATTTGTGCTGGGCAATGGGGCGGGTGATGCGCTCGATAAGACCGAGTTGATCTGGCCCAAGAAGGGTGATGGCAAGGTAGGTTTGCATGGTTTTTTTTGAACTAATTTTGGGTTGAGTTTACACGCCGGGAAGGTTGCGTAAAGCCGGGGGCGCTTGGGGTGGATTTATAAGTGCTGTTTTCTTGCATCACGAGCCGTTCGGCGGGTAGTATGCGGCGATTGTTTGGCTTTCGATTGAAGTCATAAGTTTTGCGTGGGGATGAGCCTGATGTTTCATGGGAGTATGGTGGCCTTGGTGACCCCGATGCGGGCGGATGGGGCTCTTGATTTTGCTGCACTCAAACGCCTCATCGAATGGCACATTGCCGAAGGTACGGATGTCATTGTCTCGGTGGGCACGACGGGCGAATCCGCAACCCTCGATGTTAACGAGCATCTGGCCGTGGTTGAGCGTACTTTGGAGTATGTGAACGGGCGTATCCCTGTCATTGCGGGCACGGGCGCAAACAGCACGCGCGAAGCGATTGAGCTTTCGTCCCAAGCGGTGAGTTTGGGGGTACATGGCTGCCTTTTGGTTACGCCGTATTACAACAAGCCCACGCAAGAAGGGCTGTATCGGCATTATGCGGCGATTGCCGAGGCGGTTCCTGCGCCTTTAGTGTTGTATAACGTGCCCGGTCGTACGGCGTGCGACTTGCTGCCAAGCACGGTTGAGCGCCTAGCAGATGTGGCGAATATCGTCGGTGTCAAAGAAGCGTCCGGTTCGCTTGCGCGCACAAAAGAGTTAATTGAGCGCCTTGCTGGGCGTATGGCGGTGTATTCCGGCGACGATGCGATTGCGCGTGAGGTCATGTTGCAAGGCGGACGCGGGGTGATTTCGGTCACGGCAAATGTCGCGCCGCGTGCCATGGCCGAGATGTCCAAGGCGGCGCTTGCTGGCGATGCAGCGCGTGCGGCAACTTTGGATGCGCCTTTGCTTGAACTGCATCAGAAGCTGTTTGTCGAAGCGAACCCTATCCCAGTGAAGTTTGTACTGCACGCCATGGGGATGATTGAGGCGGGTATTCGTTTGCCGTTAACTTGGTTATCGCATGAGCATCATGCAACCTTGCTTGAAGCGATGCGTGTGGCGGGAATTCAGCCCGCTGTTTCGGCATCATTGTGACTTTGGTTTGACGCATTGCCTATTTACGTAAGTGTTAGCAAAAATTAATGAATTCATGGTTTGGAGATTGAGAAAAATGCAGTTAAAGGCTCTTGCTAATATCTCTGGGTGCGTGTTGACGCACAAGTTTTGGATACCTCTGGCTGTTGTATTGAGCATGAGCGCGTGTTCCTCCATTCCAGGTTTTGGCAAGGAAGACCCGCGTGACGCGCGGCGATATGCCACTTTGCCGAATCTTGAAGTGCCGCCGGCTTTTACTGCGCCGGATCCATCCTTGAACACCGATGTCCCGCGCTCGGCTTCGGCGCTCGGCGAAGCCGCGAAAGGCGATCGCGTAGGTACAAGCGGTGTGTTGCCCAAGTCCGCCACGGTGAGCGTCGAAGGGCCGCCTGATGCACGCTGGTTAAATGTTGCGGCAGCGCCGGAAAATGTTTGGCCGCGCCTGATTAACTTTTTGCAGAACGAAGGCTATCCGCTGCAACGCCAAGATCCCAAGCTTGGGGTGATGGAATCCGATTGGGTGGGTAAGGGTGAGAATGCGCCAGAGCAAACGGGTTGGGCTTCTTTACTCAAAGGCATTACGGCCTTCTTTTTCAAGCCTGAATACATGGATCGCATCCGTATTCGGATTGAACGTGGTGACAACGATACCCAAACCCGTGTGTTTCTTACCAGCCAGCGTATGGATTTAGTAGATAAAAAAGAAGCCATTAACGCCAATGATTATGAAGGCTTTAAGTGGTCGGCTGCTCCTGAAAACCGTGAGTTTGATGCCGAAATGCTGGAGCGCTTGATGGCCGCTTTGACAGGGGATGAAGAACAGTCCAAGCAACAAATCGCAGCCTCCTTGCAGCCGCGTGTAAGCTTTGTGAACGAGGAAAACAAGCAGTATTTGTTGTTGGATCAATCGTTGCCGGTGGCCTTTAACCGTTCGCGTGCAGCGGTGGAGCGTTTGGGTTTTGATATTGTGAAAGGCGACTTGGCCAGCGAAAGTTTGCAGTTAAGTCACCCCAATCCGCGTCAGTTGTACCAAGGGATTAACTTGCGCGGTATGGAACTCAAACCAACGATGGGTACAACACCCGTGACCTTGACCTTAAATCTCAAGCCGTTGAGCGCAGGAAAAACGCAAATCAATATGCAGGACATCAAGGGTGACAAAGACCTGCCGCAGTTTACCAATGCTCTGGGGCAGCAGCTCGCCAAACAGCTCCGCTAGGGTCGGTCTAGAATGAGTCAGGCCATTATGCAGACCAGCTTACAGGCCGATTTATCCGTCAATTCAGCGATAAACGATGCTGCGTCGTTGCAATATGCCGCCGCGCAACGGCATGGCCTTGGAGCTCATTTTGTCGAGCATGTGGCGCTTGAATCGGGCGATTTTGCTGTGGCTCTGGCGGTGATTCCCGCTGGAGCTTTTTTTATGGGCTCGCCCTTCAAGGAGTTTGCTCGTCAAGATTGCGAAGGGCCGCAGCACAAAGTGAGCGTGCAGCGCGACTTTGCCATGATGCGCCATTGCGTGACTCTGGGAGATTATCTGCGCTTCTGTGAGGCTACGGGCTATCCTCGTCCGCGTCGTTATAGTTGGACGGATGCGCAATTTCCGGTGTTTAACGTGTGTTTTGTCGATGCCGAAAGTTATGCCGCATGGTTATCCGAACAAACACGGCAGCGTTATCGTTTGCCGACGGAGGCGGAATGGGAGTATGCCGCGCGCGCAGGCACGGAAACAGCCTTTGCTTTTGGCGACAAAATTCATCGCAGCGAGGTGAATTGTGCGGGCGGTTTGCATTGCACACGCGGTTTTTATTTTTGCGGTTTGAGCCGTCCGGTAACGGTGGGCAGCCTGCCGGCGAATGCTTGGGGCTTGCATGAAATGCACGGCAATATGCAGGAGTTGGTGCTTGACCATTGGCGCGACAAATACGCAGGGGTGCCGCGTATGGCGCACGAGCCTTGGCTGGAAGGCGATGGGCGTTTGCGCGTGGTGCGCGGCGGTTCGTGGTTTGATGCGCCGGGCATGGCGCGCAGTGCGGCGCGCTGGTATCGCGAACATGCGGAATTTGATTTGAATTTAAGTTTTCGACTGGTACGCGAATTGGATGGATTAACATGACGCAGGCGCTAAAACATACACCGACCATTGCTTTGGGCGCGTGGGATTGGCGACATGCCGCATGGAATGGGCGTTTTTATGCGGAGGATTTACCGCCTGAATGGTATTTGACCTTTTATTCCAATGAATTTGATGCGGTCGGTTTATCTGCAACGGGGTGGATGACTCCGCCGCTGTCGGAGCTTGAACAATGGTTGGAGGACACTCACGAGGCTTTTCGTTTTCATTTGGTTATGCCGTCGATGGTCTTGAAGGGTGAGGAAAATGTGATTGGCGACATCGCCGCGCGCTTGAGCCTGTTGCAACCGCGTTTAGGCTCGATTTTGCTCAGTGTTGTGACGGAGGCTTGTGTGTCGATGCTCGGTCTTATGGTTCCTGAAGGTGTGCCACGCTATGGGCTACATGCCGGGCGTTTGTTGCCCCATGCTTTGCCGGATTTTCATGGCGCAATGGATACGACGACCGCGCCCTTGGTCGTGCTCGGTGCAGAACCCGAGGGTGCTAAAACGGATAGCGTGTTGCGTAGCCAGCAGCGTCAATTGCGTGCGGGCATGGATGCACTGGCCTTGCGTGGCAAAGCGACAATTTTGGTACAGGATGAGCCGCTAAAAATGCTGGAGCGCCTTGAAGCCATGCGTGCCATGCGTGCTCTTTTGGGGCTGCAATGAGCGTGTCACCCTACAATGGATCCTCTAAAAACCGTCTTTACGAGGAGCAAAGCGACGTGGCAATTCAAAATATGCCTCTGTCTCATCAGCCCTTGGTCGAAATTCGTAACCTGAGTTTTCGGCGCGGCTCCAAGCTGATTTTTGATAATGTTAGTTTGACTATCCCGCGCAGCAAGGTCACGGGCATTATGGGGCCAAGTGGTACGGGCAAAACCACCTTACTTAAGCTGATTGGCGGGCAGTTGCGCCCGGATTGCGGCGAGGTTTGGGTGGACGGGCAGAATGTCCATGCTCTTTCGCGCAATGCCTTGTTTACACTGCGCAAACGCATGGGGATGCTGTTTCAGCATGGTGCCTTGCTGACTGATTTAACTGTATTTGAAAACGTGGCGTTTCCTTTGCGCGAGCATACCCGTTTGCCGGAGTCGATGATTCGTGATTTGGTGTTGATGAAGCTTAATGCGGTGGGTTTGCGCGGTGCGCGTGATTTACACACGGCTGAACTTTCAGGCGGCATGGCGCGGCGTGTGGCCTTTGCGCGTGCTTTGGCGCTCGATCCAAGTTTAGTCATGTTTGATGAGCCATTTACCGGTCAAGACCCGATCACCTAAGGTGTACTGGTGCGCCTGATTCGTGATTTGAATGATGCCCTTGGCCTAACCAGCATTGTGGTTTCGCATGATGTCGCCGAGACTCTGTCGATTTCCGACTATTTGGTGGTGCTCGCCGAGGGGCGAGTGATTGCCTCGGGGACACCGCAGGAGATTCAAGCGGAAAGTTCACCGATGGTGCGCCAGTTTATGCAGGGTTTGGCGGATGGTCCCGTACCGTTTCAGTATCCGGCAGCGGCCTTGTTAGATGATTTTCATCTGCCAAAGCCAAAGGAGCAAAGCCTATGATGCGTTCGGTGAAGAATGGATTAGCACGTCTTGGGCGCGGAATGATCGACATTCTGACGCGTTTGGGGCGTTGGTTCGTGTTTATGCTGAATGTGTTGCCGGCCTTGCCTGCATCCTTGTTGCGACCGCGCTTGGTGGTCGATCAGTTGTTTCAAGTGGGCGTTTTGTCGCTACAAATCATTCTAGTCGCAGGCTTGTTTGTGGGCATGGTGCTCGGTTTGCAGGGCTACTCGATTCTAGCCACTTATGGCTCTGCGGAATCATTGGGCGTGGTGGTGGCTTTGTCCTTGGTGCGCGAATTGGGGCCGGTACTCACAGCCTTGTTGTTTGCTGGGCGCGCAGGCTCGGCCTTGACGGCGGAACTCGGCTTGATGAAGTCCACGGAGCAACTCGCCGGCATGGAAATGATGGCGGTTGACCCGCTTAAACGAGTGGTTGCGCCGCGTTTTTGGGCGGGGGTGATTGCCATGCCTTTGCTCGCTGCCTTGTTTTCACTGGTGGGCGTGTTGGGTGGTTTTGCGATTGGTGTCGGTCTACTCGGTGTGGATAGCGGCTCGTACTGGTCGCAAATTCAATCGCAGGTCGATTTCCGCGAAGATATTGTTAACGGTATTATCAAAAGTATGGTGTTTGGGGTGGTCGCTGTGTGGATTGCCCTGTTTGAAGGTTACGATTGCCTACCAACCGCCGAAGGGGTCAGCCGGGCGACAACGCGCACCGTGGTGAATACTTCGCTTGCGGTTTTAGGGTTGGATTTTATTATGACAGCGTTGATGTTTAATGTATAAATTTCTATCTTTTAGACCATGTAGCCCGGATGGAGCGAAGCGGGAATCCGGGGCTGATGTGCCAGTTGCAAAGCTTACCCCGGGTTGATACCCGGGCTACGTGATTATTATTTAGTTCGATTTTTTGCGCCACAATTTACCCATCGACGAGTTTATCAATAGGTTTTTAGGAGATTTTAAGTGCAAGAAAGTCAATCACGCGATTTATGGGTTGGTTTATTTGTTGCTCTAGGTTTGGCGGCTTTAACCTTATTGGCGCTGAATGTCAGTAATTTGTTAAGTTTACCAGCACAAAAAGGCTATGTGGTGAGCGCTGAGTTTGACAATATTGGTGGCCTAAAAGTGCGTGCGCCGATTAAACTTAGCGGTGTGGTTGTCGGTCGTGTAGAAAGCATTACCCTTGATCCGCAAACATTTCGTGCGGTGGTGGGAATGAAAATCGAATCCGAGTATTCGATTTTTCCTAAAGATAGTTCGGCAGCAATTTATACCTCGGGCTTATTAGGTGAGCAGTATATTGGTATCTTGCCAGGTGCGGAGGATGCAGTGCTGCAATCAGGGGATCGTATTGCTTTAACGCAATCTGCCATTGTATTGGAAACCCTGATTAGTCAGTTTTTATTCAACAAGGCCGCCGAAGGCGACAAAAAGTAGGCTCTAACTATGAAAATTCATTCTAGCGTGCGTGGATACGGATTAAATTCCGTGTTAGTGGCGGCTCTGTTATGTAGCTCACCGAGCGCAGTATGGGCGGTGACTGTCAATTTGGATCAAGCTGTAGATATGGCATTGAATGCCGACCCACGCATTAAGGAGCGCGAGGCGGTGGTGGAGCGTGCGCGTGGCCTATTGGATGAAGTCTATGGGCGCGCCGGTTTGCGTATTGATGCCAATGCCTATGTTTCGGCGGTGCCGGGTGTTGAAGGTGGTATTTTTCAGAATGGCGCGAGCACCTGTACTACCTGCACCTTGCGCGATGATGGCGGTAAGTTTAACGATGGTATTTCGGTCTTGGCGGGTTTGCAGTTTGCACTTGTGCAGCCGCTTTATACTTTTGGCAAGGTTGAAAACTATTCCAAAGCCGCAAAGGAGAATATCCAAGTGCGCGAGGGTGATGTACGCTTAACCCGAGCACAAACCCAGTTGGACGTGCGTCGTGCATATTATGGGTATTTGACGGCGCGTGATACGCGGGTGTTTCTCGTTGATTTAATGAGCAAGGTGGATTCGGTGATTGCGGGAATTGAAAAGCGCAAGTCTTCCGGCAAAACCGTCTCTGAAGGTAATTTCTACGCATTGCAAGCCGTGCGTGGCTTGGTTGGGCGCTATCTTGCGCAAGCCAAGGCGATTGAGGCGGTTTCGATGGATGGCCTAAAAACCTTGGTCGGCGTGCCATTATCTGGGTCGCTTGAAGTGAGCGATGCGCATATTGAGCCGGTAGCCTTGCCTGAAGGCTCGGTGGATGAACTAGTTAAGACTGCTTTGGTGCAGCGTGAGGAAATGGCGCAAGTCGAGGCAGGGATGACGGCCTTGCGCGCCATGGTCAAGGCGCGACGGGCGGAAATGTATCCCAATGTTTATGCCGCTGTGGTCGGTGGTGCTGCGGTCGCACCGGGGCGGGATACTTTGGATAATCCTTATATTTTCGATAATTTTAATCACGTTTATGCTGCGCCAGTTTTGGGTCTAGCTTGGAATGTTCAACCAGGCTTGGTGAATGCTCAAACTAGGCAGGCCGAGGCGGATTTACGCGAAGTGACCGAAAAGGCTAATTTTGCGCGTATTGGGATTCCGTTTCAGGTGGCCGAGGCGTATCACCGTTCCAAAGGCGGAGCAGAGGCAGTACAGCAGCTCAAAGAAGGCTTTATCGCCGGCAGGCGTTGGTTTACTACGGTATTTATGGATAGTGAGGCGAGTACGGGAGATGTGTCTTTATTGGTCGAGGCGTTTCGCACCTATACCACGATGTACGGCGATTATCTTTTAGGTATCAATGATTACAATATGCAGGTCGCTCAATTGCGTCATGCACTGGGTGAGTGGAAATAAAGGAGTATGAACATAATGACTATGTCGCGTCGCTCGTTTTGTATTGCCGCAGTGTTTTCTTTAAGCTCATTGACCGAGTTGAGTGTCGCTGCTGCGGTGGATGATGCGCCGATGGCTTTGATTAAAGCCACTTCGGATGAAGTTCTAGCCGCCATTAAGGAAAATAGCGAGAAGATTAAAACCGACCCCAAGGTGGTGAATGCCTTGGTGGAGAAAATGGTTTTGCCGCATATTGATTTTCAAACCATGAGTAAGCTGGTTTTGGCGGTGAATTGGCGCAAGGCCAGTGCTGCCCAACAAGCCGCGTTTACCGATGCGTTTCGTGATCTCTTGGTGCGGACTTATTCTAAATCGCTTGGGGAATATGACGGACAGACAGTCACCTATTTTCCGATGCGCCCGGAAAGCGACCCTAAGGAAGCTTTGGTGCGCACCGAGATTCAGGCTAAATCAGGGATGCCGATTCCGGTCGCCTATCGTCTGCGCAAAAATGAGCAAGGGGTTTGGAGAATTATCGATATGGTGATTGATGAGGTGAGTTTAGTCACCAATTACCGCAATACCTTTGCGCAGGAAGTGCAGCGTGTAGGCATTGATGGTTTGATTAAGCAATTGCGTAATAGTAATGCTGAGGGGAATATCTAAAAGGTTGTTTCTAGAAACCCGAATATCGTCTTTGCGAGCGCAGCGAACAATCCATAACTCGTTGCTTTATCAATGCTCTTTTGGATTGCCACGTCGCTTCGCTCCTCGCAACGACGGTTTTTAGAAGTTCCCAAAAGGGTAAGAAATTACGCAGAATGGTTCTTTTACGCCCTCCCCCTTGATGGGGGAGGGCGGGGGAGGGCGGGGGAGGGCGGGGGAGGGCGGGGGAGAGGGTGGTGAAGTTGGCGTAATGCTATGTTCTGGCAAAAGTTGCACCCCCTCTCCCCTGCCCTCTCCCGCGAGGGGAGAGGGGGCTAAATCCAGGTTTTGCGTAAGTCCTATGGGTATTTCTTACAACCTTTGTACATCCACACCATGCCCCCACAACGCGGAGATTAAGGTGCGTGAGCGGTCAGGATCGCCGGTGGTGAGGAATACATTTTTGGCGGCTTGATTGCCTGTATTCGGTATGATTCTGCGCTCGACTTGGCGGGCAACGGCTTCGGCAGAGTCCAGAATGGTGACGTTTGCGCCGGCAATGGCTTGGATTTGTGGGGCAAGAAACGGATAGTGGGTGCAGCCGAGTACGAGGGTATCAGCGCCCGCTGCGAGTACGGGCTGAAGGTAGCGCTCTAATAATTCGATGGTTTTTGCACTTGTGAACTCGCCGTGTTCAACCTGTTCGACAAGACCGGGGCAGGCTTGGAACATGAGTTCGGCTCCGCCGCCGTAGTGTTGCTGCAATTTGGCCACGGAGGCGCTCTCTAGGGTGCGTGTGGTCGCCAAAACTGCGACGACGGCGCTGCGGCTGATGGCGACGGCAGGTTTGATGGCGGGCTCAACGGCGATGATGGGTATATCGAACGCCTCGCGCAAGGCTTGGGCGGCGACGACGGTGGCGGTGTTGCAGGCAATGACCACCGCTTTGGCATGCGCCGCGATTAGAAATTCGGTGAGTCGGAATGCACGCTCGAGGATGAATGCGGGTTCGCGGTCGCCATAGGGTGCATTGGCGGAGTCGGCAATGTAGAGCAGCGATTCGTTGGGAAGTCTTGCGCGGATAGCCTTGAGGATGGAGAGGCCGCCGACACCTGAATCGAATACCCCGATGGGGGATGGCTTGGTTTCAAACATGACGACTATTTGGCTTCGTGTCCATAGAGCTTGTGATACAGCCCTTTTTGTTCCAGCAAAACATCATGTTCACCTTGTTCAACAATGCGTCCGTTTTCAAACACCAGCACACGGTCGGCTTGGCGCACGGCAGATAGGCGGTGGGCAATGACGATCACAGTGCAACCCGCCAGCACGCGGCGTAAATTGGCGTGAACACGCGATTCAGTGGTGTTATCGAGCATGGAACTGGCTTCATCAAGAATCACCACGGCGGGCTTACTAAGTACCATGCGCGCAATGGCCAAGCGCTGACGTTGGCCGCCGGAGAGGCGCACGCCTTGACGACCCACGAGGGTGTCTAAGCCTTCGGGCATGGCTTCAACGGTTTCGCGGAGTTCAGCCACATCAAGCGCCGCCCATAGCGCATCATCTGGATAATCATGGCCTAGGGTCAGATTGGCACGCAGGCTGTCGTTAAAGAGCGCGGGTTGCTGCAACACCACCGCAACATGCTCGCGCACTTTGGGAAGGCCGATCTGCTCGATGGGGGTATCGTCATACAGCACTTCGCCCGATTGAGGGGCGTAGAGCCCAAGAAGTACTTGCGCAAGGGTCGATTTTCCTCCGCCGCTTGCGCCGACGAGGGCGACTTTTTCGCCGGGTTTGATGCGCAAGCTCACGCCGTCAAGCACCTTCTGGTCATCGCGGTAGGCAAAGTGCACATCGCGTAGCTCCACGCCGACGGCGGTTTTGTTGGCGAAGGGGTCGTGCAGGGCAGGGTATTGCGGTTCGGGCTTAAGCTCGGCCAATTCATTGAGCCGTCCTAATGCGGCTTTTGCGCCGTACCAGCTAAATTGCACGGATAAGAGTTCTTGCACTGGCCCCATGACAAACCACAAATAGCCAAATACGCCGATCATCACGCCGATGGATAAATCGGAAAACACCACGGTGAGCATGGCGACGGCGCGGAACGCATCAAAACCAAATAAAAACACCATAAACGAGAGGCGATTGAGCGCATCGCTCTGCCAGGCATGGGCCGTGGCTTGGTCGCGCACGTCTCGCGCAAGCATAGTAATGCGTGCCAAATAGTGCTTTTCGCGGTTGGCGGCGCGCACCTGCTGCATCACATCGAGCGTTTCGGTCAGTGCTTGTTGGAAGAGCTCGAAGGCTTGGTTTTCGCGTTTTTTCAGTTCTTTGACGCGCTTGCCCATCTGCATGGTGAGCACGACCACCAGCGGGTTAAACAGCAAAATAATCAGCGCAAGTTGCCAGTTGATATACAGCAACACCGCCGCCGTGCCGACAAGCGTTAAGACGTTGACCACAAAACGCGCCACCGTCTGACCCAAGAAGCTATCGATGGTTTCCACATCCACATTCAGCCGCGAGGCTGCGCCGCCTGCGCCTAGGGTTTCGTATTCGGCCATCGACACGCGCCCAAGTTTATCGAGCAACGCGGAGCGCAGACGGTAGCTGACATCTTTGCTGATTTGGGTGAAGGCGCGCATTTGAAACACGTTCAAACCTAATGCAATCAGGCGTAAAACGAGGGTTAACAGCATGACCGCCACCACATACAACACCGGCCCCCACCAGCTTTCGGGGAACAGGCTTTGCGTGGTGTGAACCAAGAAGCCTGGCTTGTGCAGCAAGACTTCATCCACCAGAAGCGGCAAAAGGATAGGCAAGGGAATGCTTACCGCAGCAGCTAAAATGGCGACGATATTGGCTTGAATGAGTGCCGTGCGATGTTCGAGCGCCCAGTTAAAAATGCCACGCCAAGTAAAGGGAGCTGTTTTTGCAGAGGATGGGGCTGACACGGGGTATCCTTGTGGCATGTGAATTTTTGGAGGATTGGATTATGCGCTTAACAAGCTTACTCGCCACCCTGTTTTTAGTCGGTTTTCTTAGCGGTTGCGGGCAAAAGGGGGATTTGTATTTGCCCGATAAGGCGAATAGCGGCGTGACGCAAGCGAAGAAGTAGAGCGTGACTTAACCACAATACGGATTTAGCCCCCTCTCCCCCATCAAGGGGGAGGGGGTAAAACCACTGTTCTGCGTAAGCTCAGCCCATGTAGCCCGGATGAAGCGTAGCAAGAATCCGGGGGCAGGCGCGCCAGTGGTCAGTCTGCCCCGGGTTGACACCCGGGGCTACGAGAAATGCAACAACCAAGCTTGGGCATGGCTGAAAAGCCCGGGGCGTAGGATAATCCGCGCACTTTTTTCAAGCGACACTTTTGATATGAGCCATTCTTATTCTGCTTTTGTAACGCGTGATGGTGTGTTGTGCGCCGAAGGTGTGGCTTTGAGTGCGATTGCGAGCGCGCACGGTACGCCGACGTATGTGTATTCGCGGGCGGCGATTGAGGCCAATTATCGCGCTTATGACACCGCGTTTGGCGAGCAGGCGCATTTGGTGTGTTTTGCGGTTAAATCCAATAGCAATTTGGCGGTGCTGAATCTGCTTGCGCGTCTGGGTGCGGGCTTTGATATTGTCTCCGGCGGCGAGTTGGAGCGCGTGTTGGCGGCGGGCGGCGAGGCGGGCAAGGTGGTGTTTTCCGGCGTGGGCAAATCGCGTGAGGAAATGCGGCGGGCTTTAAGTGTGGGTATTCGCTGCTTTAATGTTGAATCCTTGCCGGAGCTTGAGCGCCTCAATGAAATCGCGCTTGCGATGAGTAAAAAAGCGCCAGTGTCCTTGCGCGTGAATCCGGATGTCGATGCCAAAACCCATCCTTATATTTCGACGGGTCTAAAAGACAATAAATTCGGCATTGCGATTGAAGAGGCCGAGGCGGCGTATGTGCTTGCCGCCTCTTTGCCGGGGCTGGATGTGGTCGGGGTGGATTGTCATATCGGCTCGCAGTTGACTGAATTGCGTCCGTTTTTGGATGCGCTAGATCGCGTGTTGGCGCTGGTTGAGCGGCTGGCCGCACGCGGTATCAAGCTGCATCATTTGGATTTAGGCGGGGGCTTGGGCATTGGTTATAAAGATGAAACGCCGCCTGCGCCAGATGAGCTGGTGAGCGCCTTGCTTGCGCGTCTAAATGGCTTGGATGTAGAGATTATGGTCGAACCGGGACGCTCAATTGTGGGCAATGCTGGAGTGTTGCTGACTCAAGTCGAGTTGCTCAAACATACGCCGCATAAGGATTTTGCCATTGTCGATGCGGCGATGAACGATTTGATGCGCCCCGCCTTGTACGGCAGTTGGATGGATATTGTGCCCGTCGCGCCGCGTGAAGGGGCAGGGCGTGAATACGATGTCGTGGGGCCGGTGTGTGAAACCGGCGACTTTTTGGGCAAGGCGCGCACCTTGTGCCTTGAGGAAGGCGATTTGCTGGCAGTGCTGGGGGCAGGGGCTTATGGCTTTACCATGAGTTCGAACTACAACACGCGCCCGCGTGCTGCTGAGGTGATGGTGGATGGTCAAGCGGTGTTGGTGGTGCGCGAGCGTGAGTTGTTGCCGGATTTGTGGCGTGGTGAGCGCTGCCTGCCGTGAGTACGCTGCCCATGAACATAGATTGGGATCACACGTGTGCGGCATTGTGGCGCGCCCGTCGTCAGGTGCTCAAGGCGGTGGCCGAAGCCGATCTTGACACCCCGCCGCTGGAAAGCCTGCTTGGAATCGAGCGGCAGAAGACGGTCTTGCTCGATAATCTACGCCGCTTCACGCATGGTCAGCCTGCGAATCACACCTTGCTCTGGGGTTCGCGCGGTTGTGGCAAGTCCTCATTGGCCAAGGCTGCCTTCGGCGCACTTCGACATGAGGGCTTGCGGCTGGTGCAGATTGACAAGGAAGAGCTGCTTGATCTGCCTGATCTGACCGACGCACTGCGCCATCAGCCGCAGCGTTTTATGATTTTCTGCGATGACCTCAGCTTTCAGGCGGGTGACCCGGCTTTTCGTGCGCTAAAAACGATCCTGGACGGCTCCATCGAGCGACCGCCGGAGAATATTCTGCTGGTCGCGACATCCAACCGGCGTCATCTAGTGCCTGAACGCATGTCGGACAATCAGGCCGCAAGCTATGTCGATGGTGAGTTGCACCTGGGCGATGCGGCGGAGGAGCAAATGGCGCTGGCAGATCGTTTCGGGCTTTGGTTGTCGTTTTATCCACCGGATCAGGACACCTTCCTCGCCATGGTTGCGGGGCACGGCGTTGATCTGGATGCCCAAGCGCGCCTTGAGGCGGTTTATTTTGCAACCACACGCGGCGGACGTAGCGGGCGTGCAGCACGTCAGTTTGGTCAATCACGCGACCATTCATGCCACAGTAACGGTTCAGACGCATGAGCCAAACGCATTCTTCGCGCTCGCAGGACGCAGCACCCGAGCAGCTTATTAAGCCGACGAAGGGCTTTCTTGCCCGTTTGCGCCGCCTGTTTTCCGCCAAGTGGCTGATGCCAACGATCACCTTGTTGATGTTCGTGCTGGCGATTTCGGCGATTTATCACATGCTGCGTGAAGTTTCGCCGCAAGCGTTGCTGGAAGGCATTCGGGCGATTCCGCTTGGCAGTATTGCCTTGTCGGTGCTGTTTATGGCCTTGAGCTTTGTGTTCATGATTGGTTATGACGCTTCGGCTTTGTTTTACCTAAAGAAACGCCTGCCTTGGCGCACGGTGGCGCTGGGCGCATTCACCGGTTATGCGTTTTCCAATACGGTCGGTATGGCGCTGGTGTCGGGGGCTTCCATTCGCTACCGGATTTATGTCGAAGCTGGGCTGGACGGCATGGATATTGCCAAAATCGCCGCGTTTTGTGCGCTGGCTTTTGGCATTGGTGCGCATGTGGTGGCGGCGGCGGGCTTGGCCTTGCATCCGGAGTTGTTGGCGGATCGGCTGAATGTGTCGGTGGATATATTGCGCGGTGTGGGGCTGTTTGGGCTGGCACTGGCGGCAGGCGTGCTGCTTTGGCTCGTGCCTAAGCCTCGGCATATCACGCTGTGGAAATGGCAGGTGGATATGCCGGGCTGGCGTTTGAGCCTGACCCAGTTGGCCATTACCGTGTTCGATATTCTGTTTTCCGTGGCCTGTTTGTACGCTCTGTTGCCCGCGGACAGCGTGCCGTTTGGCACTTTGGTGTTGGTGTTTGTGCTGGCGGCGGCTTTGGGCGTGGCCAGTCATGTTCCGGCAGGTCTTGGCGTATTCGAGGCGGTGATGATTGCCGCGCTGGGCGATCATGTGCCCATGGCGCAACTGACGGTCGCTTTAGTGTTGTTCCGCATTATTTATTACTTGTTGCCGTTAAGCCTTGCGATGTTGCTGCTGGTTTGGCGCGAGGTGCGGCTGGCGCGGGGGCGGGCGGTGTCTAACCTTGTCGATGAGCCGCCTCCTTTGCCCAAACGCGGGGTATTGCGTGCGCGGGTGGGGGCGCTGGGCGACTGGGGTGCGCGCTTGGTGCCGCTGGCTGCGGCGGGTTTGATGTTTATCGCAGGCTTGGCGATGTTGGCTTCGGCGGCCTTGCCGGGGGTGCCGGAGCGTTTGGCTCTGCTGGATGAAGCCTTACCGTGGATGTTGGTGGAAGTGTCGCATGTGCTGGCAGCCTTGGTGGGGCTGAGTCTGTTGTTCCTTGCGCGAGGCTTGCAGCGGCGCTTAAACGGTGCGTATGTGCTGAGTATCGGCATGCTGCTGCTTGGGATAGTGTTGAATTTAATCAAGGGCTTTGATTACGAAGAGGCGACGGTGCTGGGTACGGTGGCTGTGGTGCTGTTTTTAAGTCGCAAGGAGTTTTATCGGCGCACGCGGTTGCTGGATTCGTCATTTTCGGCGGGTTGGTTGGCTGCAGTGTTTGCGGCTTTGGTGGGTATGTTGGCACTGTCGTTTTTTGCCTTTAAAGATGTGGCTTATTCGCCGATGCTGTGGTGGCAATTTGGTCTCGATCAAGAGGCGGCGCGTTCGCTGCGTGCCACGCTGGGGGTGGGGATCGGGGTGGCGCTGCTGGGTTTGATGGTGTTGCTGCGCCCACCCTTGCGTGTTCCTGATACGCCGTACGCCGCTGTGTTGGCTCATGCTCAAGCCATTGTTTTGGAACAAGATTGTGCATCGGCGAATCTTGCATTGTTGGGCGATAAGTCGATTATGCTCAACGAGGAGGGGGATGCGTTTTTGATGTTTGCGCGCCAGGGTTCGAGCTATATCGCCTTGGGCGATGTGGTGAGTACGCCCACAGCGGCGAGCGATGCGGCGGAGGAGTTAGCGTGGTCATTCCGCGAATTGGTGAGCCGCGAGGGTGGGCGAATCGCGTTTTATCAGGTGCGTGCCGAATTCTTGCCTCTGTATCTGGATATGGGGCTGACACCGTTGAAAATCGGCGAAGAAGCGGTGGTGAAACTTCAAGGTTTTGAGCTCAAAGGCAAAAAACAGGAGGCCAATCGCTACGTCGTCAATCGCGGTGAGCGCGTGGGGCTGGCGTTTGAATATCTGCCCGCTTCGCGCTGGGATGAGGTGTTTGATGAGGTCAAGGCGGTGTCGGATGCTTGGTTGGCGCTGCGCAAAGCGCGGGAAAAACGCTTTTCGCTCGGCTTGTTTGCTGCAGATTATGTGCGCCGTTTTGATGTGGCGCTGCTGCGTTATGAAGGGCGCATAGTGGCGTTTGTGACGGTGCTGCGCACGGCCACGCAGGTCGAGGCCATGACGGATGTGATGCGCCACTTGCCCAATGCGCCGCGTGATGCGGTGCGCTTTTTGTTGTTAAAACTGATGCTGCATCTTAAAGCGGAGGGCGTGCAGCGTTTTTCTTTGGCGATGGCACCACTATCCGGTTTGGAGGGGCATCGTTACGCCCCGGTGTGGCAACGCATTGGCGCGGCGATTTATCAATACGGCGGTGCGTATTACAACTTTTCCGGCGTGCGCTTCTTCAAAGAGCAGTTTTATCCCGAGTGGGAACCACGTTATTTGGTGACTCAGGGCGGGCTTGATCCGGCGATTATTTTAGCCGATGTAGCCATATTGATTGGCGGCGGTGTGCGCGGGGTGTTGGGTAAATGATGAGGCGATCCCGCTGGGCGGGCCTGTTGATCCACCCTGCAAAAACATGGTGTTTCTTGGCGCTATGCGTGCTTGCAGGTGGCCTAGCGGATCGCGTGTCGGCGGGTGAAAGCGAAACAATGTCGAGCCGGGAATGGGGGCCGCTGGCCTTGTATTGGCCAGCAACGCCAACGCACGACGTGGTGCTGATGTTTTCCGGCGCGAAGGGTATCGAGGCGCAGGATGCTTTGGCGGCAGAGCGTGTGTTGCGGCAAGGCAATGCCGTCGCCTTGGTTGATTCTTCTGCCATTCTGCGCTGGGCAAAGTCCGACGCGACGGCGTGTTTGGAGCTGGCTGCGGTCGGTCAATGGCTGAGTCAGACCATGCAGCAACGCCTAGGCTTGGACGATTTTCGTCCGGCGGTGCTGGTGGGGCGTGGTTTAGGCGGCTGGGTGGTGCATTCCTTGTTGGCACAAGCGCCAGAGGGTGTGTTTCAAGCTGGATTAAGCGTGGATTTTGTGCCGGGGAACCCATCCGCGCAGCCTTTGTGCGGCGTGAGCACGGTGGCGGCCGATCGGCATATTGCGCCGGATACGCGCTTGCACGGGGCTTGGGCGGTGGCAGATACCGATGCGCTGAGCTTTGATGCAGCACGCTTTGCGCATCAGGCGGCGCAGGCGAACGGACAGCGTGAGCCTTGGCTGCAAGATGGAGCGGATTACGCAAGCTTGGTGGGGGATTTTTTGCAGTGGGTGCAGTCGCCATCGTCAAATTCAAAGGCTTTGGCAGGCTTGCCGGTGATTGAGTATTTGCCGAAGAGCGACACCCACGATGCGGCGCTAGAGAACGTGCGTGTGCTGTTTTTTTCGGGCGACGGCGGCTGGCGCGATATTGATCAACAGGTCGGACGCGCACTGGCGGAGGATGGTCTGCATGTCCTCGGTATCGACGCTTTACGTTATTTTTGGCGTAAACGCAGTCCGGAGCATGTCGCGGCTGATGTGGTCGCGCTGTTGGATGCAGGCGCAGCGGGGCATGACGCAACCAAGCATCCTCTTAAAGATTCTCAGGAACAACGGCTGGTTCTGATTGGATATTCTTTTGGTGCCAATATTCTACCGCTGGTTTACGCGCATCT
>JBFXGB010000017.1:0-32400 GCA_050178405.1 Halothiobacillaceae bacterium | reverse complement strand
GAGAGACTAAAAGCGCCATCCATGGCGCTTTTACCCAGTTTATGCAGGTCTGTTCACGGCGGCATCAAAAGGGGATGGGCAATCCAAAGCCGAAATCCAAAGCCGAAAACCAAAAACCCAAAACCGCGCACTTTGTGCGTCATACTTATCCAATCAACCTATAAAATGCCCCGCATGAAACTCAAAATCATCCTTCCCCTACTGATTCTTGCCGGCGCGGTACTCGGCTTCATCGCACTCAAAGCCACGCGCAGCAAACCCGCCCCCGTGGTCATACAAGAAAGGGTATGGCATGTGGACACCCAAACCATCACCCCCGCAAGCCTCCAGCCCAGCCTCACCCTGTATGGACGCATCGAAGCGCCCGATAAGGTACGCATTGCCGCACCAGTGAGCGGTCGCGTGCTCAAAGTACTGGTGCGCGACGGCGACGTGGTGCAACAAGGCCAAGCACTGGCCGAACTCGATGCACGCGACCTGCAACCGCGTGTAGCGCAAATCAAAGCCGACATCGAACGCGAAAACATCAACCTTGCCAACGACCGCGCCGCGCTCAAACACGAACAACAAATGGAGCAACTGGCACAAAGCAGCCTGCAACGTAACGAAACCATCCAAGCACAAAAACTCGGCTCACAAGCCGCCACCGACACCGCCCGTGAACAACTTGCCCGCGCCAAACTCGCCGTACTGCAACGCCAGCAAGCCATTGCCGAAGCGCCCTCGCGCCTTGCCCAACTCCAATCCAAACTTGATGAAGCCAAGCGCGATGCCGAACGCGGCGCCATGACTGCCCCCTTTGCCGCCCGCATTGCCAGCGTCGAAGTGGCGGCAGGCGACCAAGTTTCAGCCAATCAAACCCTGCTCACGCTTTATCCAGCCAATGCCTTATTTTTGCGCGCCAAAGTCCCCGCGCCGCAGGTTGAAATGCTGCGCCAGGCACTCAAGAGCGACATGCCGATTCACGCAAGCATCGAATTCAATGGCCAAACCCAGCGCGCCACCTTAGAGCGTCTCTCTGGCGAGGCTGATGCGCGAGGGGTGGATGCCTTACTCAAACTGGATAGCAGCAATAGCGCCATCCCAAGTGGCAGCCTGGTGAGCGCCAATCTTGCCTTGCCGCCGCAAGATAACGTCGTGGCACTACCCTATTCCGCCCTGCATGGCGGCACGCGGGTTTACGCGCTCAATGATGGACGATTACACACCATCGAAGTCGAGCGCGTAGGCGACATGCAGCACGACAAGCAACGCCTGATTCTGCTGCGCGCGCCTGAACTCACGTCCGGCACAGTCGTTATGACCACGCATTTGCCCAATGCCATTGAAGGTCTGCCCGTAACCCCCGCGCAGGCGAACACAACACCGGATAAAACCGCCTCATGAACGGCTTGCTCGCTTTTTTTATCCGCCACAAAGTCGCTGCCAACGTCTTAGTGCTGATTGCGCTTCTGGCCGGATTTTTGGGCATTACGCGCATGAACGTGCAGTTTTTCCCCAATTTTGCGCTCGATGTGTTGAGCGTGCGCGTCATCTGGAGCGGCGCATCCGCCGAAGACGTGGAAAACGGCATTGTTATCCCGCTGGAAGAACGTCTCAAAACCGTCGATGGGGTTAAAAAACTCTCCTCCACCGCTGCCCAAGGCGTAGCGAGTATCACGCTTGAACTCAAAGAAGGCACCGACTCGCTCGTCGCCCTCGACCAAGTGCGCCAGCGTGTTGCTGAATTTAGCAACCTGCCAAGAGATGCCGAAGCCCCGCAAATCAGCCGCATTACGCGCTATGAACCCGTTGCCCGCGTACTGGTGCGCGGCCCAAGCCTTGGCGAGCTACGCCCTTGGGTGCGTCAGTTTGAACGCGAACTTTTGGCGCAAGGCATTGATCGCATTGACATTCAAGGTTTGCCGAATGAGCGCATTGCGATTGAAATCCCAAGCAATCAACTGCAAAGCCTGAACCTCTCTTTAGCCGATGCCGGAGACCGTATTGCGAACCTTGCCCGGGATATTCCAAGCGGCATTGCCGGGCAACAAGATGGCGGGCGCGAGGTTCGCAGTTTAGAGCAACGCCGCGACGCCGAAGGCTTTGCCGAGCTGCCGCTGATTAGCGACGAACAAGGCGTGTTGCGCTTAGGCGATGTCGCTACGATTACCCGCGAAGCCCGACCCAACAGCCTTGCACTTGAGCAGCATGGCGAGCCCGTGGTCGAACTTATTTTGCAGCGCACCGAAAGCGGCGATGCCCTCAAAGCCGCCCAAGCCCTAGAGACCTGGCTAACCAAAACCCGCCCCACCCTGCCGCCCAGCATCCAACTTGAGGTTTATGACCAGCAATGGGAGCTGGTGCGCGACCGCATCAATCTTTTGCTCTCCAACGGCTTGTCCGGACTGCTCGTTGTCGCTCTAATTCTTTATCTATTCCTACCCGGACGGGTGGCGCTGTGGGTGGCGCTCGGCGTGCCCACGGCATTTCTGCTCACCCTCGGCCTTTTGATGCTGTTCGGCGGCTCCATCAACATGATGAGCCTGTTCGCGCTGATTATGGCGCTCGGCATTATTGTCGATGATGCGATTGTGGTCGGCGAAGATGCCGCCACCCACCGCGCCATGGGTGAATCGCCGGAACGTGCCGTTATCGGCGGAGCGCAGCGCATGTTCTGGCCGGTCGTGGCTTCATCGCTCACCACCGTCGCCGCTTTCCTGCCGCTTTTGATGGTCGGCGGCGTGTTCGGCAAAATCATGTTCGACATTCCATTGGTGATGATTATGGTCATCATCGCCTCCTTGCTGGAATGCTTTTTGATTTTACCCGCCCATCTACGCAGCGCCTTTGTGGCCGAAGCACGCCGACCGGTGTCCAAATTCCGCCAGCGCCTCGACGCAAGTTTTGAGCATTTCCGCGACCAACGCTTCCGCCCACTGGTCACCAAAGCGATTGAATACCGCTATGCCACCGTCAGCCTCACCCTCGCGCTCATGATTCTTGCCGTCGGTTTATTAGTCGGCGGACGCATTCCGTTTGTGTTTTTCCCATCGCCCGAATCGTCGGTGATTTACGCCAACGCGACCTTCGTCGCCGGAACACCCAAGGCGCAGACCGAAGCCTTCCTCAAAACGCTGGAAAACAGCCTGCAAGCAACCGAGAAGAGCTTTAGCGAACCTTTGGTCAAAACCGCCGTCAGCCGCATGAGTAGCACGATAGGCTCCGCAGGGGGTGGCGCAAGCGGCGACCAACTCGCCTCCATCATGCTAGAGCTTACGCCCTCAGAGCAACGCAACACGCGCAATGAAGCCATTATTGCCAAATGGAAAGAACTCACGCCCATGCCTGCGGGCTTAGAAAACTTAAGCATTAGCTCGCGCCAATCCGGCCCACCCAACCGCGATTTAACTGTGCGCTTAACGGGCAGCAACGCCAATGACCTGAAAGATGCCGCCCTCAGTCTGCAGCAAACTTTAAGCAGCGTCACAGGCGTAAGCGATGTCGCTGACGACTTACCCTATGGCCGCGAGCAACTAATTTACCGCCTCACCCCCACAGGCGAAGCCTTAGGCTTAACCACCGAAAACCTCAGCCGCCAACTGCGTGCCGCTTTCGATGGCAATCTCGTGCAGCGCGTGCAAGTCGGGCAGGATGAACTCGAAGTGCGCGTGCTCCTGCCTCGCGACGAGCGCGAACGCTTGGATGTGCTGGATCGCCTGAACATCCGCCTGCCCAACAATGAAGTGGGTGGCGAATTTATCCCGCTTGCCAGCGTCGTTACATGGGAATCGCGCCGTGGCTTTGAAGCCCTGCGCCATGCCCAAGGCCGACTCGCTGTCGAAGTCACCGCCGACATCGACAAAACCCTCAACACCAGCCGCAGCATCCTTGCCGAACTCAAAAAACAAGCCCTGCCTGAGCTTGCAACTCGTTACGGCATTGAATACAGCCTAGAGGGTAGCTCCGCCGACCAACGCGAAACCATGGCGGATATGAAAACCGGCCTAGTCATCGGCCTGCTGCTGATTTATCTCGTGCTGGTATGGATTCTCGGCTCGTGGAGCTGGCCGCTCGTGGTCATGACCGCCATTCCCCTTGGTCTTGCAGGCGCGATTTACGGGCACTGGATGATGGGCATCGACCTGACCTTGCTCTCCATGTTCGGCTTATTCGGTCTTGCCGGCATTGTGGTCAACAACGCCATTATCCTAGTGAGCCTATTCAGCGAATTGCGCGAGAAGGGTCTAGGCTTGCACGAAGCCTTTATCGAAGCCGCCAGCGGTCGCTTACGCGCAGTGATTTTAACCTCGCTCACCACCATCGGCGGCTTGACCCCGCTGATGTTTGAAAGCTCCCTGCAGGCTCAATTCCTTATTCCGATGGCTGTTTCCATCGTGTTTGGTCTTGCCTTCTCCGCGCTTTTGGTGCTGTTTTTTATCCCCGCCCTTTTGTCCATTCTGGAAGGCTTCACGGGGCGAGTTAAGCCGCATCAAAGCGCGATTGAAGGCACATAAAACGGAGCCATGCGCCGCCATGCGCCGCCTTGATGGGCGCGGCCATCCCAAAGATGCAGCTTGCTTTGCACGCCTTTGTGAAGCAGGTGCTGGTGCAGTTCGATATTCTGCGGCATAAACGGGTCATCCCGCCCCACGGCTAAAGTCACGCGCATGGCACGCAACTTTGCCAGCAGATCGGCCTGCGCAAGATTGGGTAAAAAATGCAGCGGCGTGTTGAAATACACCGTATCGTCGTAATACCCATCGAGCAAATCACCAAAATGCTCCACGGCACGGGTTAAATCATAACGCCCCGAAAAAGCCACCAGCCGCTGCACCTTAGCGGGATGACGCAGCGCAAAATTGGCAGCAAAAAACGCACCCATGCTCAAACCATGCGCCACTACATCGCCCGGCGGCGAATAAGTACGCAGCCAAGGTAAAACCTCAGTCAACACATAGCGCTCGAACGCCTGATAACGCAAAAATCGATCCTGCGGGCGACACCAAAAACAATACAGCGACTCATGGGCGATATTGTCCAGGCAAATCAATTGCATCGCCCCCGCTTCAAGCCAAGGCCGCAGTGCTTCAACAATACGCAAATCTTCGTATTCGTAAAATCGCCCATCTCGTGTCGGAAAAATTAGAACTTTTTCGCCCGCATGACCAAACCGCAAAAGCTCCATCGTGCGTTGCAGCGTAGGGGAAAACCAAGAGTGATATTCGCGCTTCATACAACGTTGAGATTCTCTGAAATGGCTTAGGACTTCAACAGAACGGTGGATTAGCCCCTCCCCCTTGGTAGGGGAGAGCTGGGGAGAAGGTGATGAAGCTGGCAAAAGCCTATGATTTAGCTAATGCTCTCGCCCCCTCTCCCCAACCCTCTCCCGCGAGGGGAGAGGGAGTTAAAGCTGAGTTTTGCGTAAGTCCTTTGAAGCCTAAAAAAATGGCTCATGTAGCCCGGGTGTCAACCCGGGGCAATCTGCGCAACAGGCACAGACTGCTCCCGGATTGCGGCTTCGCCTTCATCCGGGTTACACGTCCTTAAAGACACCCAAACCAATGCGCCAGACGACAATTGAGGCGAAACTCTTCACGCAAGCGATGCGGATAATCAAAATGCCCGGCGGACAACACATTCAGCGTTTTACTTCCCGCCCAAGCATTAAAAATAGCAAACTGCCCAGGCGGCGCAACGGCGGGATCAAACTGCGCCAACGCCGCCAAAAGTGGCGCATGAGCATACTTTGCAGCCGACGCGGCATCGTAATAATCCAGCGTGTCAGGCACATGACGATGTTTGTGGACATAGGCATGAATGGCCGCACCGCTGCCCACCGTCGGCAAAAGCAAACGCAAGGGCCAATGGCCGAAACTGGGTACATTCAAATGCACACCCTGAATCAACGGCTCCCACGGAGCGGCCAGCGCACCCAAACCGCCGCCAAAACTCATTCCCGCGTAGCCGAGCCAGCTTATTTCAGGCAACACTTGCCGCGCCGCATGCACCGCCAACCACAGATCATCCACGCACAGCCCCAAAACATAGCGCTCGCGGTCTTCAATCCCATGCAGCACATGCCGATTGGCATCCTGCGGCACGCCCGGCACGCGGCTGCGCCCAAAGCCACGCGCACAAGGAAAAAACAGCGCAGCATCATGCAGCGGCCAATGCCAATCCGGAGCTTCGCGCCCGCCATAGCCGTGACCGATCACCCACACATGACTGGCGGCTTGGTAGCGTGGCAACAGCATCCAACCGCCAAGCAAAGCCCCATCCGCCCCGCAATAGCTCAAATCAAACACCCGCCAGCGCCCGTGGTTACCGCTAAAATGCGTGCGCGGCTTGGGGTCATGCGCCACCACCCGCGCGTGGCGGGCGCGCCAATAGTCCGCAAAATCATCGGGCATATCGGGCGGCTCAACCGCCAATAATTGCGCTAAATCAAAGCCATACGACGGGTCAAAATCGTAGCCGTGTTGGAAGCCTTGCACGTGAGCCTTATCCATAGAACACGCTTGATTTCCCTGTCATTGCGAGGCGAGGGCGAAGCAATCCACGGCACCACCTTGCGAGTGATAGATTGCCACGGCGCTTGGCTTCGCAATGACGACAAAGAAATCGGAGTTTCCCATAAACTCAACTCTCGTGATCCGGTGCGGAAAAGTACTCCCGCCGACACGCCCGACCCGCCGCGCACAACAACTCATAGCCGAGCGTACCTGCTGCTTGTGCCACATCATCGACTGCAATGCTTTCACCCCAAAGCTCGACCGTATCGCCCACCTTGGCCTCCACCCCGCGCAGATCAAGCGTGATTAAATCCATCGACACCCGCCCGGCCAAGCGCGCCACCTGCCCATTCACCGCCACGGGCACACCACTTGCAGTCACACGCGGATAGCCATCGGCATACCCTACCGAGGCGACACCCACGGGCATATCCTGCGGGCACACAAAGCGTGCGCCATAACCCACCGCCTCGCCCTGCTTGTGAGACTTTATCGCCAAAAGGCGACTTTCTAAACGCATGACAGGCTTTAATCCCAAAGCCGCCGCCGAGCCGTACTCCAGCGGATTGCTGCCATACAAAGCAATGCCCGGTCGTACAATATCGCCTATCGAGCCTTGCACCGCGCCGTTAAAAATCCCCGCAGAATTGGCCACGCTACGCTCACCCGCCAGTCCTTCCGTCGCGGCATGAAACAGCGCAAGCTGCTGCTGGGTCGCACTTAAATCCGCCTCATCGGCGCGCGCGAAATGCGTCATCAACCCTGGCGGACGACGCAAGCGCTTGCTTGCTATCAGCCGCGCATACAAAGGGCGCACCTCGTCCGGCGCAACGCCGATACGGTGCATCCCCGTATCCATTTTCAGCCACACGTTCAACGGCAAACCTAGGCTGGTCTTTTCAATCAGCTCCACATGCCAGTCCTGATGCACCACGGGTTCAAGCTGCAAACGCGCTGCCAGACGCGCCTCGACTGCATTGCTAAAACCTTGCAACACCATGATGCGCTGGGTGATACCGCTTTTGCGCAAAGCTTCGGCCTCGCCCAAGGTCGAAACCACAAAGCCATCCACCAAATAGCGCAAGCCTTGCGCACACGTCACCATGCCGTGCCCATAAGCATCGGCTTTGACCACCGCAAAAACCGCCGCACCCTCGGCTCGCCCGCGCACCACCGCCACATTGTGCTGCAACGCCGCCAAATCAATGCGTGCTACAGGCTGGCGCAAGGGCACAGCACTCATTCGCCATACCCCCCGCCACCGCTATAACTTTCCGGCGTATAGTTGGCGAACTGGGTAAACTTACCAATAAACGTGAGGCGAACCGTGCCAATCGGGCCATTACGTTGCTTGCCGATAATAATTTCCGCCACGCCTTTTTCCGGGCTATCCGGGTTGTAGACTTCGTCACGGTAAATAAAGGCAATCAAGTCCGCATCCTGCTCAATCGCGCCCGATTCACGCAAATCCGACATCACCGGACGCTTGTTCGGACGCTGCTCCAAAGAGCGGTTAAGCTGCGAGAGCGCAATTACCGGCACACCGAGCTCTTTCGCCAAGGCTTTCAGACCGCGCGAAATTTCGGAAATTTCCGTGGCGCGGTTTTCGCTATTGCCAGGCACCTGCATCAGCTGCAAATAGTCGATCACAATCAGCCCCAAGCCATGCTCACGCTTCAAACGCCTTGCACGCGCACGCAACTCCGTCGGACTCAAGGCGGGCGTATCGTCAATAAAAATCGGTGCTTCCGAGAGCATTACCACCGCCGAAGTCAGGCGCGGCCAATCATCATCCTCCAGCTTGCCGGTACGCACGCGGTGCTGATCGATGCGACCCAAAGACGACATCATGCGCAGCGCCAAGGACTCGCCAGGCATTTCCATAGAGAACACCGCCACCGGCTTTTTGGTACGGATCGCCGCATTTTCGGCGATATTCATCGCAAATGTGGTTTTACCCATGGATGGGCGGCCGGCGATAATCACCAAATCGCCGGGCTGCAAACCCGAAGTCATGTGGTCAAAGTCATCAAAGCCAGTGGGCAAACCGGTAATCGGCTCATCCTGCTCGTAGAGCATCTGGATACGCTCAACCGCTTGGGTCAATAGGCCTTTAATCGGCGCAAAGCCCTTGCGTTGTCGGCTACCCATTTCGGCAATTTTGAAGACTTCCTGCTCGGCAAGCTCAAGCAACTGATGGCTGCTACGACCTTCGGGCTGGTAGGCGCTTTGCGCGATTTTTGTACCCACATCAATCAGTTGGCGCTTAATTGAGTGTTCGCGCACGATGTCGGCATAGGCCGTGATATTCGCCGCCGTCGGCGTATCTGCCACCAGACGACCAAGATAGCTAAACCCGCCCACGTCATCCAGCATGGCGTTATTGTCCAGCCACTCGGCGAGCGTCACCACATCTCGCGGCTTGTCGGCATCGGCCAGTGCTTGCAAAGCGCGGAAAATCAGGCGGTGGTCACGGCGGTAAAAGTCCTCCTCGGTCACGCGATCGGCCACGCGCTCCCAAGCTTCGGCATCGAGCATCAAACCGCCTAGCACCGAAGCCTCGCCTTCCATCGAATGCGGCGGCGCACGCAAGCCGGAAAGCTGCTCATCGTGCTGACGTGCCGCGTGATGCGACGATCCGTCTGAGAGTTCGTCGCCTAAAAAAACATCGTCAAAATCAGGTGGTGTCATGGTGTATCAAGACGATTAAGCCTTGCTCAAAAGTGGGTTTTCGCTCCGTCTCACAAGCGGGAAGGGCTGGGATGAGGCTACTTTGTTAGAAAGCGCTAATTAATTCGTTATCGCGAGGAGCCTAGCGACGTGGCGATCCAAAAGAGTCTCGACAAAACAATGGGTCATGGATTGCTTCGTTGCGCTCGCAAAGACAATATTCGGTTTTTTTAGAAGCTCCATTTAACGTACCGACCTCACCATGCCGCCAAGGTTTTGCCGCGATTTAAGCACATTCAGCGCAGCATCCGCCTCGGCGCGCGTAGCATACGTCCCCGAAGTCACCCGCCAGACGGGGCTGCCCTTGACCTCAATACGCTCGACTTTGGCACTCACACCGGCGCGCTGAACTTGAGCAAGCAAGGTTTGTGCATTGCTCTCTGCTGTAAAGCTCCCCAACTGAATGATCCAGGCTTCGGTTTTGGCCGCAGGCGCAACAGCACTCGTCTGTGCAGCGGGCGTTTCAAGTGGTTTGACCTGCGGCGGAGTGATGGGCTTTTCAGCAAGCTTAGGCGCGGGAGTGTCCACGGGCTTGGAAGACGGTTTATCCGCAGGTTTATCAATAGGCTTCGTCGGCAATTTTTCCGCTGGTTTTTCTATGGGCTTATCCAAAGGCTTAACCTTGACTTCCGGAACAGACTTGGCTTTGACCGGCTCACTCACCGGCGGCTTAGACGCAGCCGCCGAGACAGCAGGTGGCACGGCAGGCGAAGTGGCAGACGGAGTGGGAACGGGCTGCGCCAAGTCCTCTGGCTCAATCAGAGCCTCACGCACATCCTCCGGCGGTGGCGGTGTATGGGTATCCAAGCTTGCCGCCGCAGGGGGGCGTGGCGGTATACGGGTTTGCACATCTTCGGCGAGCTGGCGGTTGGCCCTATAGCCCTCACCTTGCAGCAAAAACGGCAGAATAATCGCCGCTAAAGCCACGACCACTCCCGCACCAAGAACGCGCTTGCGCAGCGTGTTATTCATTGTCCGCCTCGTTCAAACCGCGTTCGCAATGCCGTTTTGAGCCAACCGCTCCAACACATCCGTTACGCACAAAAAAGAACCCAAGATAAAAATACGATCCCCTACACGGGCATCGTCTAAGGCGCGAGTATAAGCGAGGAACGGGCTAGCTTCGGTCGCGGCAATGCAAAAGCCCTGCGTTGTGTTGGCTGTACGCAACGCTTTGGCTAAGTCCTCGCTCGAACGCCCGCGCACCCCAGTCAGGCTTGCGAGATACCACGCATCGACCTCTTCGGCCAAAAGACTCGCCATCGCTTGCGCATCTTTATCCGCCAACACGGCAAAAACCACCAAGGTACGCCCACCGCATGACCAATCACGCATCGCCTGCGCCACGGTTTCCACCCCCGCCGGGTTGTGCGCCACATCCAACCACACCGGGACTTTAGCGGGCAGACGCTGTAAACGCCCAGGGTGGCGAACTTGGCGCAAGCCTGCCGCCATATGCTCTTGCGTGATTGTTACGGGCAACATCCCACGCGCATTGAGCGCCTCAAGCAGCATCACCACCCCAGCGGCATTGTCACGCTGATGCGCCCCAGCAAGCGCCGGTTGCGGCAACACATGCGTCGGCATTCCAGTCACTAAGCCGCGCCAAACCCACGATTCGGCATTCTGCACATCAAGCGCAAAAGCAAAATCACGCTGAAAAAGCAACTGCCCCGCCATTAACCCTAGGCGATTGGCCTGCGCTAACACCGAAGCAGGCGGCGCAAACTCGGCCAGCACCACAACCTGCCCCGCACGCATTACACCTGCTTTTTCATATCCAATCGCCTCACGATCCGCCCCAAGCATGGCGACATGATCAAGCGCTACATTGGTCAGCAACACCGCATCGGCATCGACCACATTCACCGCATCAAGCCGCCCGCCCATGCCAACTTCCAGCAGCATAAGCTCAGGCGCGACCTCCAACATCACAAGCAATGCCGCCAGCGTGCCAAATTCAAAATAGGTTAAAGCCACATCTAGCCGCGCCTGCTCGACCCGCGCAAACGCCCGTATCCAAGAATCATCCGGCGCATCCACACCATTGATGCGCACGCGCTCGTTGTAGCGCAAAAGATGCGGCGAAGTGAATGCCGCCACGCGCAGACCCGCTGCAAGGGCAATGGCTTCCAGCATGGCGACCGACGAACCTTTGCCATTAGTTCCAGCAATGGTGACCACCACGCCGGGCAGCTTGGGGCTTAATCCTAAAGCCGCGTACACCAAGGACACCCGCTGCAAGCCAAGCTCAATCCCCGCCGCCCCATGCGGATGCAGGCTTTCGATGTACCTTAACCAGTCGTGCAGGGTATTGGGGGAAATCAACGCTTAGTTCCTTGATGTTTAGCAAAAACCCATGTAGGTGCGAATTCATTCGCACAAAAACGTCTGAATTATGCGAATGAATTAACGCGAAGCTGGCGCAATCCCACACCTACAGATTCGTTTTACGAAAGTTTTTAGCCTTAAGAAAGATCGTCAACAGGTTCTAAGCAACCCGCTCCGGCGCAGGACGTTTTTTGAGCATACTCACCAAACTCGCAATAGTTTCACGCTGCTCAAGACGCGGCACAATCATGTCAATCATGCCATGCGCAAGTAAGAACTCGCTGCGCTGGAAACCTTCGGGCAACACTTCGCGCACCGTTTGTTCAATGACGCGCGGTCCTGCAAAACCAATCAATGCTTTCGGTTCGGCAATTTGCACATCACCGAGCATAGCGAGGCTGGCCGAAACCCCGCCCATGGTCGGGTCGGTCAACCCCACAATGTAGGGCACGCCCTCTTTGGACAAGCGCGTGAGTACCGCCGATGTTTTGGCCATTTGCATCAATGAAAACAGCGCTTCTTGCATTCGCGCACCGCCGCTTGCCATAAACGTGACTAGCGGGATTTTTTCATCCAAGGCACGGTTGGCAGCACGGACGAATTTTTCGCCGACTACTGAGCCCATCGAGCCGCCCATAAAGGCAAAATCGAAACCGCTGGCAATCAGCGGCTCGCCCAGCACTCGGCCTTTGATGGCAATAAAGGCATCTTTTTCGCCGGTGGCACGTTGCGCCTGCGCGATGCGGTCACGGTATTTTTTCTGATCGCGGAATTTGAGCATGTCCACGGGTTCAAGCGTGGTCGCAAGTTCTTCTCGCGGCTCGGCATCTAGAAAATGATCCAAACGCTTGCGAATGCCAATACGCATGTGATGGCCGCATTTTGGGCACACCTGCTGGTTACGCTCAAGTTCGGACGAATAGAGTACCGCCGAACATTCCGTGCATTTAATCCACAAACCTTCAGGAATGGTTTTTTTCACCATACCATCGGTACGAATGCGCGAGGGCAATAATTTTTGCAACCAATTCATTGTCAAACTCCACTCGAACGCGCCGCGTCAACCGCCGCGCGCATCTCACCGACAAGCACACCAATCGCGTTCTGCATGGCAGGCGCGTCATGCTGGTGCTGCTCAATCAAATTCACGATCACCGAACCCACTACGACCGCATCAGCCACCTTCGCCACTAGACCTGCGGTGGCAGCATCACGAATACCAAAGCCCACCCCAAGCGGAATGTTGATAAAACGGCGTAATTCGGCGATATGCCGCGCCACATCGGCCGTATCCAGGCTATTCGCCCCAGTCACACCCTTAAGTGATACATAGTACACAAACCCACTACCCAGGCGCGCCACCGCCTGCAAACGGCGGTTCGGGGTGGTTGGCGAAACAAGGAAAATCCGCTCCAAACCCGCCTCACGCAGAATATTGGCGTAGTCTTCGGCTTCTTCGGGTGGCAAATCGACAGTCAAAACACCATCCACCCCAGCGGCCGCCGCTTCTCGTGCAAACGCGGCATAGCCCATGATTTCAATCGGGTTAAGATAACCCATCAAAATCACGGGCGTGGTGCTGTTCGTTTGGCGGAATTCGCGCACCATTTTGAACACATCGTGCATCGACACGTTATGCGCCAAGGAGCGCTCCGTCGCACGCTGAATGACGGGGCCATCCGCCATCGGATCAGAAAAAGGCACACCGATTTCAATTAAATCCGCCCCCTTGGCCACCAAGAGGTGCATTAAATCCACCGTGGCGCTCGGTGCAGGGTCACCTGCCGTAATGTAAGGAATCAGGGCGCTGCGCCCTGCGGCGGTTAGTTCGGCAAAACGAGAAACAATACGATTCATGGAAGCTCCGGAAAACATTTATTAGCCACAGAGGACACAGAGCGCACAGAGGTAATCAATACAGAACTCACGTAGAGACCCGCTTTTTCCCCTCTCCCGCGAGAGGAGAGGGAAAAATCATCTCTGTGTTCTCTGTGATCTCTGTGGCAAAAACTCAGATTTCATAACCTTCGATGCGTGCAATGGTATTCATATCTTTATCGCCGCGCCCGGAGAGGTTGATGATAATGATTTCATCCTTGCTCATGGTGGGGGCAAGTTTCATGGCGTAGGCCACGGCGTGGCTCGTCTCCAAAGCGGGGATAATCCCTTCGCAGCGCGTCATCATACGGAAGCCATCCAGCGCCTCGTTATCGTTAATCGCCACATACTGCGCCCGGCCAATGTCTTTTAACCAGCTATGCTCAGGCCCCACGCCAGGGTAATCAAGCCCTGCGGAGATCGAATGCGTCGCCGCAATTTGCCCGTTATCGTCCTGCATTAAATAAGTGCGGTTGCCGTGCAGTACACCCGGGCGACCCGCGCACAAAGGCGCAGCATGATGCCCTGTTTCAATTCCATCGCCGCCTGCTTCCACGCCATAAATTTTCACCGATTCATCCGCGAGGAACGGGTGGAACAAGCCAATCGCATTCGAGCCGCCGCCCACGCAAGCGACAAGCGCATCCGGCAAGCGGCCTTCTTTTTGCAAGCACTGCTCACGCGCCTCGCGCCCAATCACCGCCTGAAAATCACGCACCATCATGGGATAAGGATGCGGCCCCGCCACCGTGCCAATAATGTAGAACGTATCATCGACATTGGTCACCCAATCGCGCATCGCTTCATTGAGTGCATCTTTGAGCGTGCGCGTGCCTGAAGTGACTGGCACCACCGTTGCGCCAAGCATTTTCATGCGCATCACGTTCGGTGCTTGGCGCACCACATCGTCCGCGCCCATGTACACCACGCACTCCAGACCCAGCCGCGCTGCCACCGTAGCCGAAGCCACGCCATGTTGACCCGCGCCGGTTTCGGCAATAATGCGCGTTTTACCCAAGCGCTTGGCCAGCAGCGCTTGACCAATGGTGTTATTGATTTTGTGTGCGCCGGTGTGATTCAAATCTTCGCGCTTGAGATAAATTTTCGCTCCGCCAAGCTCTTGGGTCATGCGCTCAGCTAAATACAACGGGCTCGGGCGACCGACATAATCCTGGAAATCCTTATCCATTTCAGCATGAAAGGCTGCATCATCTTTGGCATCAGCATAGGCTTTTGCCAAATCCTCCAAAGGCGCCATCAGGGTTTCAGGCGCAAAAATACCGCCATATACCCCAAAATGCCCGTGCACATCGGGAAAGTTCGCATAATCAACGGCTGCGAGCTTATCAACTGTAATCTGCATAACGCACCTCATCCACAAATTCGGCCATTTTAGAAAAATCTTTCACACCCGGCGCAGACTCTAGCCCCGAGCTGACATCCACCGCCCAAGGACGCAATAAACGCACCGCCTCGCCCACATTCGACGGATGCAAGCCGCCCGCAAGAATTAAGGGGCGCTCAAGTTCGGGAATACTTGACCAGTCAAATACCTGACCCGTTCCACCGACCTCGCCTGGCGCGTGGCTATCGAGCAAAAAACCTGACGCAGCCAAATGCTGCTGCATACTTGTTTTAATATCCAGCAACTCACCATCCTGCGCCTGCCCCATCGCAAGCGCTTTAAGATAAGGTCGCCCGAAACTTGCACAAAACTCAGGCGATTCATCACCATGAAACTGCAACACCAACTCAGGAAAGTGCTGCAAAATAGCCTCAACATCTGGGCGTGAGGGGTTCACGAACAAGCCCACCGCTTGCACAAAAGCCGGTAAAACTTCGCGAATACCTAGAGCACGCTCCAGACTGATGGCGCGTTTGCTCGGGGGATAAAACACCAAGCCTAAAGCATCCACCCCCAAGCGAGCGGCTTCAATAGCATCCTGAGTGCGAGTAATGCCGCATACTTTAATGCGCGTACGGTAGGGCTGTTTTGACATGGGTGCGTATGCTACCAGAGCTAGGCGCAGGGCGCAGGTGATTAACCCAATTAAAACTTAGGACAACGCGGCGCGTGATTCACGCCAAAAACCTCTGGGTATTCAACATGCGTCAAATACAAGCCATCCGGCGGCGCGGTCATTCCCGCCATCTCACGCCGCCGTGCGGCCAAAACGCCTGCCACCCACTCTGCAGGACGCTGCTTTGTGCCCACCTGCATCAGGGTGCCAACGATATTGCGCACCATGTGCATTAAAAAAGCATTCGCTGTCAAATCAAAATAAATAAAATCCCCATCGCGCTGGATATTGAGCGCATACAACGTACGCACGGGGGAATGCGCCTGACAATCGCTGCCGCGAAAACTCGAAAAATCATGCTCACCAAGAAGATAGCCTGCTGCTTGCTGCATCAGCAACACATCTAAGGGGCGGTAAAACCAGCTCACCCGGCCATGCAAAAGCCCAGGACGATGGCTGGCATTAAACAAAACATAACGATAACTGCGGCGCAGCGCGCTAAAACGCGCATGAAAATCAACACTCACCCGGCGCACCCAAAGCACGCCAATATCATGCGGCAAACCACTCATCGCCCCGCGCAGCCACGCTTGGTCATTGCGCTCGGCGGAGGTATCAAAATGCACCACCTGCAGGGTGGCATGCACACCGCGATCCGTGCGCCCAGCACACACCACCTCCACCGGATGATTGGCGATGCGACTTAGCGCATGCTGCACCCGCGCTTGCACGCTATCTACATTCGTCTGCACCTGCCAGCCGTGGTAATTCGAGCCTAAATACTCCACGCCAAAGGCTAGGCGCTGGATTTTGGGGGGAGATTCCTGAGCTAAAACACACTCGCTCGTCATGTTTTGTGCACGATGATTCACAACATCCAAAATTTTATTCCGTGACAACATTTCACCAATAAAAAACGCTGAATCAATCAGCGTTTTTATAGCGAGCTTTTGGATAAGCCCTCAGTAAGCCTTCAAGCCGATAAGCGCGCCATCATTTGCGCTGCGCGACTTTTTAGCAGCTCATCACAATCGCTATTCATCACTTCTTCAAGCATTTCACGCGCACCAACATGATCGCCCATATCCATGTAAGCTGCGGCAATGTCCAACTTGACTTCCTGCTCGCTCATCATGCCGCTTACCGGCATGGACGCAGAGTTTGCTTCCTGCAAATCGACCATAGGCGCAGACGGCAATGACAATTCAAGCGGTTCAACTTCGGCAGCGGCTGGCGCAACAGCGACGAGCTCTAAGGACACCGACTCTTGCGTTACTGCATCCAAACTTAAAGGCGCTACTGGAGCCAATTCCAACGGCGCCAAGGCTTCCAAGTCGAGCGCCCGAGGCTCATCAGCCACAACTTTATTTGGCACCACGCTCTTGGGTGCAATATCGGCTAAAGGTAAAGGGATAAAGTCCATGTCAAGCGCTGGTGCTTTATTTTGCGGCGGCAAACTAGCCTGCACATCCTTAATAAATTCAGGTTCTGTGAAAGCTTTATCCACGGCAGACGGCTCGGGCGCAACAGAAGCCAAAAGCTCAGCTTCAGCCTCACGTAAATCAATTCCCAAGACGGCCAAATCATCTGCGGAAACGTCGCTCTCAACAGAAACTCCATCTTGAGAAGCGACTTGAACCGCAGCCGCTGCAACAGGCAATTCCAACGGTGCCCAGTCGCCAAGAAGATCATCGACTTTGCCGGTCGTTTTTGCGTCCGACGCAACAGCCCCGCCAGAGGATAATTGGCTCTCCGATGTCTTTTGGAAACTAGATACCTCAGGCAGATCCAACTCCAGCGGAGGCATATCAAAACTTGTCGCCGTCGGCAGGGATGATGATTGGTTTGCCGCTTGAGAGCCGAGCAATTCATCCAGCGCCGCATCTGGCGTGGCTAAATCCAGGCCATCCAAAGGTTGAATCAGGGCTGAAGCCTCATCAACCTCGGATACAGGCGTAGCCCAAGAACGCGTATCACTCGCCAAAGCCGAAGCGCTACTTGCAGCAAACAAAGGCGAATGCGAATAATGCGCCTCACCTATGGCTCGCAGTTCAGCCCACTGCGCATCATCATTCGGGTGCTCTTCGCGGAACGCTTGCGCCTCACGCAAAAAGCCATCGGCATCACCTGCTTCGTGCATGGCACGCGCATAGCGCGCCATCAATACGGCATTGCCGGGTTGAGCTTGCAAGGCATCGCCCAGCACTTGAATTGCACGATCGTGCAGGCCATAGGCCTGCATCACATCCGCTTCCTCTAGGGCGGCCTTGATTGGGTCAGCCGCATCTTCAATCACAGCCGCACCTTGGCTTGCTGCCACGGCAGCGACCGCCGGAGCCACAACAGCAGGCGCGACAACCACAGACTCAGTCTGCTCGGGACGCTTTTCAAGCTCAACCGATGTGACAGACTGGGCAACCGCTGTATCGGCCTCATTCTTAGAGCGACGACGCGAACCCGCCACAAAAGCCAGGGCGGCGGCAAGCAGCGCACCCAAGCCCATGAGGGCGAAACTCCACCAAGGCGTTACAGCCTCCACCGGCGCGGCAACGGGCACCGTGGGCACCGCCGGAGCGGCTTTCAACTTCTGCTCCATGTCTTTAATCAGCGACTCGTTGAGGCGCAGCAATTCTTCCATTTTCTGCAGACGCTGATCCTGCGAGGCCAAGAGTCCCGTCAGGCGCTCATTTTCCACCTTGGCAGCTTCAATTTGTTCCTGCACTTCGGCAGGAATGCTCGCCGTGGGTGCGGCGCCTTGAGCATTGGGTGCTGATGCATCCGTTGGTGCCCCGGCAGTTCCACTGACCACTTCGCCGACAACGGGGGCAACAACCACCGGTGCATTTGGCGTTACAGTGCTTATAGGTTGAACAATATCAAGACGGGGTTCAGCTCCTGCGCCCGCAGCAACTTGAGCCGCTGGAGCCGAATCAGCAGGCTTTGGCCGAGTCACAGCGGCCACAGGACGCGCTTGTCGCATTGCTTGCGCGTTCGGTATCGTGAGCGTTTTACCAGCCAACAAGGTATTCGCATCCGAAGGGTTAGCAAATGCTTGCGGATTGCTTTGCAAAATCATGGCGATGGTTTGCTGCAGGCTGACGCCCTCAGGCTTCACGCGCTGGGCAATGTTATAGGCCGTATCGCTACTGACCACCGTGTACTCGCCGCCATCCTTGATTGGGGGGAACTCTTGTGCGGGTGCCGCTCGGCGCTGCGTTACTGGTTTTTCAGCGGCGTAAACCCGTTCGCGCGGCAAGTCATCTGCCACGGGACCTTGGTCTGCGACACGAGCGGATGCCGGCTTGACCATCGCCATCGGCTTGTAGCCTATCAGATCAAGCAAAATAGATACCGCTCGCTCCAACGTGCCGCTTGGGCCGTCAATCTCCAGCACCAATCCCAACACCGGATCACGCACGGGCGTATCCGAAGTCAATAAGATATGCGGCCTTTGCCCCCCCACGACCTGCAACTTAATGCGACCGTAGACCGACATGAGCGAATAGCCATGACGCGCAAATTGGGCTTCATCACCAATTTTCACACTCAAAGCATCCAAATCACCGGGGCGCACATCCGTGATCGGAATCATGGCACGCAAGGGCTGATTAAGATTGGACTGAGTTTGCAACTCACCCAAACCCATCGCAAAAGCGTTTGATGCTCCAAAAATCAATGCACAGGCCAGCGCCAAAGGCAATTTTTGCATATCCGAATCCCCGTTTATCTCTCAATCCATGACCAATTCTGAAGGCAAACTACATGTGAATACGCTGTGTTATTAACTAAGCAAACGATTGCGTTTTCAGACTTAATCTTTGCACGTTACCCAATCTGAGCACCCTTGGGTAGCCCAAAGGGGCTTGATGCGTGGTTTTCTTCCCACAGCCCCATGTAGCCGACAACACCTATAAATAGTCACGAATTAGGATTTCCGCAATCTGTACGCTGTTCAAAGCCGCCCCTTTGCGCACATTATCCGACACGACCCACAAATCTAAGCCACGCGGATGGGACACATCCTCACGAATGCGTCCGACATAACTTGCATCGTTATTCGCGCCTTCGGTGACTGCCGTCGGATAGCCACCCGCCACATGATCATCCAGCACGATCACGCCCGGTGCCTTCATCAACAGCTCACGCGCCTGCTCTGCCGTAATCTTGTCGCGGGTTTCGATATGCACGGCTTCAGAATGCCCATAAAACACCGGTACGCGCACACAGGTTGGGTTCACCAAAATACGCTCATCGCCCATGATTTTTTTGGTTTCCCACACCATTTTCATCTCTTCTTTGGTGTAGCCGTTATCCATAAACACATCAATCTGCGGGATGACATTAAATGCAATCTGCTTGGGGTACACCTTGGCCTCAATCGGCTGACCATTGAGCAAGCTTGCGGTTTGCCCTGCCAATTCATCAATCGCTTCTTTGCCCGTGCCGGATACCGCCTGATAGGTACAAACGTTGATGCGCTCAATACCCACCGCATCGTAAATCGGCTTCAATGCCACCAGCATCTGAATGGTGGAGCAGTTCGGGTTAGCGATAATGTCGCGATTTTTGTATTGCGCCACGGCCTGCGGGTTCACTTCCGGCACGACCAGCGGAATATCATCGTCGTAACGGAACTGCGAGGTGTTATCAATCACCACACAGCCTGCTGCGGCGGCCTTGGGCGCATAGACGGCGGACACCGATGCGCCAGGCGAAAACAGACCAATCTGCACCTTGGAAAAATCAAAATCCGCCAAGTTTTCAACTTTCAGATAGCCATCACCAAACTGCACGCGCTTACCCACCGAACGCTCAGAAGCTAAGGCATACACCTTGCCGACCGGAAATTTACGCTCAACCAAAATGGCCAGCATGGTCTCGCCCACCGCGCCGGTCGCGCCGACAACAGCCACATCGTAAGTTTTGCTCATTGTTTAACCTATAAACCCGTATTGAATGATTGGATTGTCGCACGCAACGCCGCAACCAGCGCATCGCCCATTTGCGAGGTGGACACTTCGGTCATGCCCGGCTCCATAATGTCGCGGGTGCGCAAGCCTTGATCGAGCACCATGGATACCGCCTGTTCGATTTTATCCGCCAAATCGGCGCGTTCCAGACTGTAACGCAGCATCATCGCCAGCGACAAAATCGTCGCCAGCGGGTTAGCAATGCCCTGACCCGCAATATCCGGCGCTGAACCGTGGCTCGGCTCATACAAACCTTGCTTGGAGCTGTTCAAGGATGCCGAAGGCAGCATCCCAATCGAGCCAGTAAGCATCGAAGCCTGATCCGACAAAATATCGCCAAACATGTTCTCGGTCACCACCACATCGAACTGTTTGGGCGCACGTACCAGCTGCATGGCGGCGTTATCAACGTACATGTGTGACAGTTCGACGTCCGGATAATCCTTGGCCACGCGCTCCATCACCTCACGCCACAGCTCAGAGGTCTCCAGCACATTGGCCTTATCGACCGAGCACAGCTTTTTGTTGCGCTGCATGGCGGCATCAAAAGCCACACGGGCGATGCGCTCAATCTCCGATTCGGCGTAGCGCATGGTATTGAAACCCTCGCGCTCGCCCTTGTCATTGACATGGATGCCGCGCGGCTGACCGAAGTAGATGCTACCTGTTAACTCACGCACAATCAGAACATCCAGACCCGCAACCACCTCAGGCTTCAGGCTGGAGGCCGAAGCGAGTTGTGGATAAAGAATCGCCGGACGCAAATTGGCGAACAAGCCAAGCGAAGAGCGAATCGCCAGCAACCCACGTTCGGGACGCAAAGACCGCTCAAGCGCGTCATACTGCGGCCCACCGACCGCGCCGAGCAAAATCGCATCCGCTTCCAGCGCCATCTCGCGCGTGCTATCCGGGAACGGATGACCTGCTGCGTCATACGCTGCGCCGCCGATCAGCCCCTCGTCCATCTCGATATCCAGCCCAAACTCGCCGACCAGCACATCCAGCACTTTCACCGCTTCATCGACAATTTCCGGACCAATACCATCACCCGGCAGAACCAAAATACGTTTTGTCATAAGAAATAGTTCCTAAACTTATTAAAAAATTAGCCACAGAGTCCACAGAGAAGCCTTCGCACAGCCATCTTCATTAGGACTTACGCAGAACAGTGGTTTTGCCCCCTCCCCCTTGATGGGGGAGGGTTGGGGAGAGGGTGGGGAAGCTGGCATAAACCTTTGATTGTGCAGACACTTTCACCCCCTCTCCCCAGCCCTCTCCCGCGAGGGGAGAGGGAGCTCAATCCGTATTTTGCGTAAGTCCTATACATGTGACGATCACTCCCTCTGTGTGCTCTGTGTGCTCTGTGGCTTATAAAAAATCAAAACAACCAAGGCGCACTCACCTTGCGCTGCGCCTCATAATCACGAATCGCATCCGCATGGCGCAAGGTCAAGCCAATATCATCTAGCCCATTGAGCAAGCAATAACGACGGAAATCATCCACATTAAACTCAATCACCGTATCACCCAGGCCGCGAATGGTTTTGTGCTCTAAATCAATGGTCAGTTGCAAGCCCGGCTTGGCCTCAATCGCCTTGAAAATTTTATCCACCATCTCGCTTGATAAAACAATAGGCAGCATTCCACTCTTAAAGCTATTGTTAAAGAAAATATCAGCAAAACTTGGCGCAATCACCGCGCGAAAACCAAAACCATCCAGCGCCCATACCGCGTGCTCACGCGAAGAACCACAGCCGAAATTTTCTCGCGCAAGCAGAATCGTGGCGCGGTCATACGGCGGCTGATTGAGCACAAAATCTGGGTTTAGCTTGCGCTGGCTGTGATCCATTCCCGGCTCGCCTGGCTCAAGATAACGCCAATCATCAAACGCGTTCGGGCCAAAACCCGTGCGGTGAATCGACTTCAAATACTGCTTGGGAATAATCGCATCGGTATCCACATTCGGACGATCCAAGGGCGCGACAATGCCCGTGTGTTGGGTAAAAGCTTGCATGATTTTTAGACCTTTTTTTATTTAGCCACAGAGGACACAGAGGGCACAGAGAGGAAAAATGCTATACGCATAGCATTACACATAAGCTCAAAATAATCATTTAAATCAATAAGATAAAGTTAAATTAATCTTGTTAATTTTTAAGGTAAATTTAGATTTGCGTGTAATGTAATGCGTTAGAAAGGCGGCTCGGATTTCTCTCTGTGTACTCTGTGATCTCTGTGGCAAAAAATTTTTAGAAACTACGCACATCCACAAAATGACCAGCAATCGCCGCTGCTGCTGCCATCGCTGGGCTAACCAAATGCGTGCGCCCCCCCTGCCCTTGACGGCCTTCAAAGTTACGATTTGAGGTCGAAGCACAACGCTCGCCCGGTTCCAAACGGTCGGCATTCATGGCAAGACACATCGAGCAGCCCGGCTCGCGCCATTCAAACCCAGCCTCCAGAAACACCTTATCCAGCCCTTCAGCTTCTGCTTGTTGTTTCACAAGACCCGAACCCGGAACCACCATGGCGAGTTTTACGTTATCCGCCTTCTTGCGCCCTTTCATCACCGCCGCCGCTGCACGAATATCCTCAATGCGCGAATTGGTACACGAGCCAATAAACACCTTGTCTACCTTAATGGAGTCAATCGACTGCCCGGCCTCCAAGCCCATATAAGCCAGCGCCTTACGCATTCCATTGGCTTTGACCGCGTCGCTTTCCGCTTCAGGATTGGGTACATGCGCCGCCACCGACACCACCATTTCCGGCGAAGTCCCCCAGCTCACTTGCGGAATAATCTCGGCGGCATCCAACTCCACCACACAATCAAAATGCGCCCCCGCATCCGAATGCAGATCGCGCCACGCTGCAGCAGCCTGCTCGAACATTTCTCCCTGCGGCGCAAATGGACGACCCTTCACATAGTCAATGGTCTTTTGATCCACGGCGACGAGACCGGCACGCGCACCGCCTTCAATCGCCATATTGCACACCGTCATGCGGCCTTCGACTGACAAATCCTCAATCGCCTCACCGGCAAATTCGATGGTGTAACCGGTGCCGCCCGCCGTACCAATCTTGCCAATAATCGCCAACACGATGTCCTTGGCCGTCACGCCCGCGCCGACATGCCCGTTCACCCGCACCAGCATGTTCTTGGCTTTTTTCTGCATCAAGGTTTGGGTGGCCATCACATGCTCAACCTCGGACGTGCCGATACCAAACGCCAAAGCACCAAACGCCCCGTGCGTCGAAGTATGCGAATCGCCGCAGACTATCGTCATCCCCGGCAAGGTAAAGCCTTCTTCCGGCCCGATGACATGCACAATGCCCTGACGGATGTCGTTCATTTTGAATTCAACGACCTTGAACTCGGCGCAGTTTTTATCCAGCGTACTGACCTGCTCACGCGAAACCGGGTCAGTAATGCCGTCCAAACCATTATCCCGCCGCCCAAGGGTGGGCACGTTGTGATCTGGCACCGCCAACATGGCACTCGCCCGCCAAGGCAGACGTTTTGCCATGCGCAAGCCCTCAAAAGCCTGCGGCGAAGTCACTTCATGCACCAACTGGCGGTCGATATACAACAGCGCCGTGCCGTCATCTTCCTCGCGCACCACGTGCATATCCCAAAGCTTGTCGTAAAGCGTTTTTGCGGTCATTTTGTTTACACTCTTTATCAATCAGCGGGCGTATTTAGCTTCAAGCGTCGCCTTGGCGAGCTTATTGGCATTAATCATGTAGCCAATCAGCGCCGCAGTCGCGTCCGCCGGCACGTCCAGCTTATCGGTCTTGAGCGCATACACCGTAAAAATATAGCGATGCGGCTTGTCGCCCACCGGCGGGCAAGCTCCGCCAAATCCGCGCGCGCCAAAATCGGTGCGCCCCTGCAGCGCCCCAGCAGGAAGACGGCTGCCAGAAGCATCCCCTGCGCCCGCTTCAAGCTGGGTCGTGCCCGCCGGAATGTTGTACACCACCCAATGCCACCAACCCGAACCGGTGGGCGCATCTGGGTCATACATGGTCACGGCATAACTGCGCGTACCCTCAGGGCCAGCCGTCCACGACAAGGCGGGTGACTGATTACCACCCTCGCAGCCAAAGCCATTGAAAACCTGGGCAGAAACCAGCGTCTGCCCAGGCTTGATTTCGCTACTCGACAACGAAAATTCACTTGAGCCCGCATAGGCGGAGCCGCTCACAAGGCAACCCGCCAAAACCAAGGATGAAACGACAGATGACAAACGCGACATGCAACACCTCCGATGGGTTGGACACACAAATTAACTTGCACACAGTGTAAAAATGAATTATCCATAACTCCAATGGATAATTTTCATAGATTACATTCCTAATGGATATATCAAACTACCACGCTTTTCTTGCCGTGAGCGAACACGCCTCGTTCTCAGTCGCCGCCGAAAAATTGCACCTCACCCAACCCGCCATCAGCAAACGCATCGCCCAGCTTGAAGCCAGCCTCGGCGTGGCGCTGTTCGACCGTTTAGGCCGACGCATCAGCCTCACCGAAGCCGGTCGCGCCCTGCTGCCCGTGGCGCAACGCATTCTTAACGACGTGCGCGAAACCCGCCAGGTCATTGCCAACCTATCGACCGACATTAGCGGCACACTTTCCATCGTCACCTCGCACCATATCGGCCTGCGCCGCCTGCCGCCGGTACTTAAGGACTACACCCGCCGTCACCCCGCCGTGCGCCTGGATTTAGCCTTTATGGATTCGGAACAAGCCTGCCAAGCGGTCGAACGCGGTGAATTTGAACTCGGCATTGTCACGCTGCCGCTACGCCCCACCGCGCAGCTTCAACTCACGCCCTTATGGGACGACCCCCTGGTGATTGCCGTTGCTCTTGATCACCCCCTCGCCCAAGCCCCGCGCATCAGCCTCGACCAACTCGGCCAGCACCCCGCCATTTTGCCCGCCTTTGGCACCTACACCCGCACGATTATCGAAGCCACCCTATTGCAACATCACGGCGCATTAGATGTTATTTTGGAAACCAATTATCTTGAAACCCTGCGTACCATGGTCGCCATAGGCCTCGGCTGGAGCGCCCTACCCAGAAAAATGATCGGCGGCGACGTGATTGAGTTACCCGTTGATGGACTCTCTATTCAGCGCACTTTGGGCATTGTGCAGCACGAAAAACGCACCCTTTCCCACGCCGCCGAAGCCCTCATCCAACGGTTACTGACACACAAAGATGACTTCAATCATTCTTAATCACAATCGTCGGGAACTTGGTGCTGTAATCCTTCGCCCGTTGTGCAAGCCTCGCGGCCATCTTGCGAGCGATATGGCGATACAGCATGGCGGTTGCGCTTAAAGCATCCGCCGCCACCGTCGGGTTGCCGCCATCCGCCTGTTCACGGATGCCGCGCTCAAGCGGCAACTGCCCCAGCAACTCGATGCCATACTCCGCCGCCATTTTTGCACCGCCGCCTGTACCAAAAATCGGCTCCACATGCCCGCAGTTTGAGCACACATGCAGACTCATGTTCTCGATAATGCCCAGCACCGGCACATCCACACGCTCGAACATCTTCAAGCCTTTTTTCGCATCCAGCAGCGCAATATCCTGCGGCGTGGTCACAATCACCACGCCCGCCACCGGCACTTTCTGCGCCAAAGTGAGCTGAATATCCCCCGTGCCCGGTGGCATATCGACGATTAAATAATCCAAATCGCGCCAGTGGGTATCATTGAGCAGCTGTTGCAAGGCAGATGTCACCATCGGCCCGCGCCAAATCATCGGGTTATCTTCCGCCACCAAAAAGCCAATCGACATGCACTGTAAACCATGCGCGACTTTCGGCTCCATGGTTTTGCCATCCACACTGTTGGGCTGCCCGCCCTCCGCGCCCAACATGCGCGGCACGCTTGGCCCGTAAATATCGGCATCCAGAATACCCACTGTCGCGCCTTCCGCCTGCAAGGCCAGCGCCAGATTCACCGCCGTAGTGGACTTACCCACTCCGCCCTTGCCCGAAGCCACAGCCACAATATTGCGCACGCTTGGCATCCGCTTGAGCGTTTTTTGCACCGAATGCGGCTCAATCACCCAATCAAGGCTAACCTGCGCAACCTGCACGCCCTCCAAGCCGCGCAAAGCCGCCTCAGCTTCACGACAGATAGCCTCACGCACCCCCGCCGCCGGATAGCCCAAACGCAGATGCACGCTGACCGAGCCGCCTTTGATTTCCAGCGAATGCACGCGCTTACCCTCAAAAGCCTGCCCAAGCTCCGGTTCGCGCACACTTGTCAACACCGCGCGCACGTTTGCCTCGCTCACCGCCGCTTTATTCAAACCAAAACCGAACAGTGCCATGAATTTCTCCGCCTTCTAGCTAGCGACAACGCCAGACTTCACCTGATTTATGATAGTGTCACACACCACAAAATTAACCCCACTCATCCTATATCTTCGGAGCTTCCATGAGTTTGCCGCGCCGTATCCTCGTCACATCCGCCCTGCCCTACGCCAATGGCCCGATCCACCTTGGGCACATGGTCGAATACATTCAAACCGATGTTTGGGCACGCTTCCAGCGGATGCGCGGGCACGAAGTGTATTACGTCTGCGCCGACGATGCGCACGGCACGCCCATCATGCTGCGCGCGCAAAATGAAGGCATTACTCCCGAAGAACTGATTGCCCGCGTAAGCGAAGAACATCAAGCCGACTTCGCTGCATTTCACATCCAGTTCGACCATTTTCACAGCACACACTCCGCCGAAAACCGCATGTTTGCCGAACAGGTCTACCTCAAACTGCGCGACGGCGGGCATATTGCCACCCGCACCATTTCGCAAGCCTATGATCCAGTCAAAGAAATGTTCCTGCCCGATCGCTTTATCAAAGGCGAGTGCCCCAAATGCGGCGCGGCGGATCAATACGGCGACTCCTGCGAAGTGTGTGGCGCAACCTACAGCCCGACAGACCTGAAAAACCCCAAATCCGCCATTTCCGGCGCAACACCGATTGAAAAAGATTCCGAACACTACTTTTTCAAACTCGGCGACTTTGAAGGCGTATTAAAAAACTGGCTGCAATCGGACGCAATCCAGCCAGAAATTGCCGCCAAAATGAACGAATGGTTTGCATCCGGCCTAAACGACTGGGACATCTCACGCGATGCGCCCTATTTTGGTTTTGCCATTCCCGATGCCCCCGGCAAATACTTCTACGTCTGGCTGGATGCGCCCATAGGCTACATGGCGAGCTTCCAAGCCCTATGCACCATTCGCGGCCTCAACATTTTCGACGATTTTTGGGGCGCAAACCAAGCCGAGCGCCAACATACTGAGCTGTGGCACTTTATTGGCAAAGACATTGCCTATTTCCACACTCTGTTCTGGCCGGCCATGCTATCAGGCGCGGGTTTACGCCTGCCCACCACCGTGCGCACGCATGGCTTCTTGACCGTCAACGGGCAAAAAATGAGCAAATCGCGCGGCACCTTCATTATGGCGCGCAGCTTTCTTAATCATCTCAACCCCGACGCGCTGCGCTACTATTTTGCCGCCAAACTCAATGGCTCGATGGAAGACATCGACCTTAATCTCGAAGACTTCATGCAGCGCGTGAACTCCGATCTAGTCGGCAAAGTCGTCAATCTCGCCTCACGCACCGCAGGCTTCATCGGCAAGCTGTTCGATGGCCGCCTCGCCGACGAATTGCACGATCCCGTGCTTTACACCGATTTCGTCGCCGCCGGAGACAGCATTGCTGCCGCCTATGAAGCCTCGGACACGGCGCGCGCCATGCGTGAAATCATGGCGCTTAGTGATCGCGCCAACCAATACATCGACCAGCACAAGCCTTGGGCTCTGGCCAAAGAAGCCGGACGCGAAGCCGACATTCAGGCCATTTGCACCCAAGGCTTAAACCTATTCCGCGTACTTATGGTGTATCTCAAACCCGTGCTGCCGGAGATGAGCCAACAGGTTGAACGCTTCCTGCATTTTGGCGAATTGAACTGGGAAAGTCGGCATGAATTGATGCTTAGTCACATTATCCAGCCCTTCCAGCCACTTATGACGCGCATTGAGCAAACCCAACTGAATGCCATGCTGGATGAAAACCGCGCCACACTGCCAGAGGCAAGCGCCACGCCCCCAGCGGCAGTGACTGCACCTGTTGCCAGCATTGACCCGATAGCACCCACCATCAGCATCGACGACTTCAGCAAAATTGACCTGCGCATTGCACGCATTATCAAAGCGCAACACGTCGAAGGCGCAGAAAAACTGCTGCAACTCACCCTGGATATTGGCAATGAGACCCGCAACGTCTTCGCAGGCATTAAATCCGCCTACAAACCCGAAGAACTGGAAGGCCACCTCACCGTCATGGTGGCCAATCTTGCCCCGCGCAAAATGAAATTCGGCATGTCCGAAGGCATGGTGCTCGCCGCTTCCGGCGCGGGCGCACTGGGCTTATTCATCCTTGAACCGGATGACGGCGCACAGCCTGGGATGCGCGTGAAATGAGCCGCAAAAATTTTAGCTCCCTCCCCCCTAGCGGGGGAGGGCTGGGGAGAGTGGGAAGCAGATTTCTGCTAATCGGCTTGGTATGTGTCGCAGCCATCAACCTCGCCGCCTGCGGCGAACAAACGCCGCGCCATATCGATAACCTGCCTTGGCAGATTGAAATCCTGCCCGACGGCAACAGCAAAGTCTTCGGCATTGAACTTGGCAAATCCACCACCCTAGAAGCCAAACGCGCCCTCGACCACAAGGCCGATTTCAGCCTATTCAAATCCGCTGATGGCACGATCTCGCTCGAAGCCTACTACGGCACGCTCACCTTGGGCGTACTCGAAGCCAAGCTAATCGCCGAAGTCGAGGCCACACAAGAGCAACTCAAACAACTCGGCGAACACGCCGCCAACCCCCGCGCCCAACCCAGCGGCGCATGGAAATTCGACTTGCGCGATGAAGATTATTTAACCATCCAAAGCTGGCCGGTGCGCTCCTTAACCTACATCCCCATGGCAGTGCAATTCGATGCCGAACTGTTAAAAAAACGCTTTGGTGAGCCAGCTGAAATCAAACCGATTGATGCCAGGCGCGAATACTGGCTTTATCCCGACAAAGGCCTCGTCATCATGCTCGCCGACAAGGAAAAAGAAATCCTGCAATACGTCGCCCCCAGCGATTTTGCGCGTCTAAAAGACAAAATCAGCCGCGAACTACCGCGTTCGGTGGTGGATTGATTTGACAGCTCGTAACATTGCTAACTGGGTCGCGTCTGCTAATCAATGTCGCGTGAACTTGTCGAGCTTAAATCAATGGATATTTCGATGAACCTCTCGATTGAACGCCTTGGGTCTCTGCTTGCATTCGCGGAGCAATCCGCCAAGTTACTGTCCTCCCCGCCGCGCAGCATCGCTCAGCACAAAGGCTTTAATCGGTTTGAAGATCAAATGCGCGGCCTACCAGGTCTACAACTGGGTAGTCATGCGGATAGCGAGGCTTGGCTGCGGCTAAACAGGCTCGTCGAAATCAAGCCACCCATGCCTGAAGATGCCATGCTCGCAGTGTGGATTGATCTGCCTTCAACCCCTGAAAAAGAACCCAGCCTAAAATCTGACGTCACGGTAAGGGAATGGCTCGCTCTCGGTTCAATGGATAATGAACCCCCAACCCCAGATGCACTTGAATTGAGCCTCAAGGCGTACAAAGAAGTGGTGTGGAAAAAGTGGGCAACCGAAGAAAAAGAGCGCCGAAAAAGCATTCAGCTGTACTCTAATCTTTTCACCCTTTTCCAGCAGATGCAGGGCAACCTCATTGATACCCAGCTGGAGCTGGTTTGGGGTATTGGAATGGCGGTCTGCTCGGACAGTGATGGCGAAATCAAATACCCCATGATTACCCAGCTCGTTGAGATCACGCTCAACGAAGAAGACATGTCTCTCGAAATTTGCCCGCGAGGCACTCATCCCCGTTTGGAGACTCAAGCCTTCGAGGCACGGGGCAATCACGCGGTTGTTTCTTTAGGAAAAGTAGCCAAGCAATTCTTTGAAGGCATTGAAAACACCGTCAACCCGTTTGAGCCAAGCACCTACGAGTCGGTACTTCGGTCAGCCTCTACCTTGCTCGATGGACAGGGGGTCTATTGGCCCGATCAAACGTCTGCGGATGATCGATCGATCCCCCCTTCGCGAGATCACCTGACAATTACCGATACATGGGTTTTATTCGCACGCCCACGCTCCAGCAGCCAATTCATTCAAGATATCCAACGTTTTGGCGCCAAGCTCGATGAGTCCCTAGAGCTACCTCCGGCTCTTGCAGCCATCGTCACCGAACCATCGTCGGTTCTGGAGGAAGATGTACTGCCTCCCTTCCGTGGCATGTCGTTTGTCGAAGGGAGTGGCACAAGCAGCTCGAATTCCCATGAAAAAGCACATGAGCTTTACTTCCCTCTACCCTATAACGACGAACAGGTTCAGATCATCCAGCGCCTTGAAGTGCACGATGGTGTGGTCGTTCAAGGCCCGCCGGGAACGGGCAAGACGCACACCATCGCGAATGTAATCTGTCATTACCTCGCTCTTGGCAAACGTGTGCTTGTTACATCGATGAAAGACCCTGCGCTTAGCGTCTTACGGAACAAAATTCCGGAAGAGATACGCCCACTTGCGATTAGTCTTCTCACCAGTGAAGCGGAGGGGATGAAACAATTCGAGTTTGCCATCAACAAGATTGCTGCGGAAATCCAGCAAATTGACCGATCCGCGTACAAGCGCGATATCGCGCACATTGAAGGTCAGATCGAAGAGCTCCATGCCACGATTGCCCGAGCCGATCGTGAGATTGCCCAATGGGCAAACAAAAACATCGCGCCCTTCACTATGGACGGAGATTCTTACCGTCCGGAAATCGCCGCCCGATGGGTTGCAGAGAACCAAGGCGAATTTGATGGGTTGTTGGATCCGATCACTATCGCTGATATTCACCATCCACAGATGACAGATACTGATGTCATTCAATTACGAGCCGCGCGTTTAGCCGTGGGGGATGATCTCGTTTACGTGGGCAAACGTATTCCGTTGGTGACAGCCTTTCCGGAAACGCAGAAGCTGATCCAAGCGCATCAATCCCTTCTACATAACGAAGAATTAAAGCGCAAAGAAGATGAGGGTTTAATACCTAGGCTGCTCAACAACGAGCAAACCACGCTCATTTCAGCCATACACGTTGTCAACAAGCTTTCTGAATTGCTCAAGATTCATGATGAACTAAAAAGCGTTGATGGTCCTTGGATTGACAAACTTGTTATCTACTTGCGTAAGCAACACGATTCAGAACTTACCGACTATTTGGCTGATCTGATTGATGAAATTGAAACATCACTGTCCGCACGACACAAATTTATTACCCGCCCTGTTTCAATTCCGCAGGGCATCGATCAAGACGAGACTTTTATCGATGCGGTAAGCAATCTCACATTGGGTAAAAGTGCTTTCGGAATCGCGGGATTACTCGGTAAACAAGAGCAAAAACGCACTCTATCCAACATTAAAATCATAGGGTCTTCCCCCCAATCCGCTGAGGACTGGGAACATGTCCTTGATTACATGAGGCGACTGCAAACAGACAGAACCTTGCTTACCCGCTGGAATGCCATTGCAGCTGAAATCCCACTACCCAGCTTTGATGCCAACCCTGAATCCATCCTTCAAGCTGGACACGCCATCTCGCTGTATGAATCGATAAGTAGTTATTTGTCCAAAGAGTCCGCAATCATGCGTGAACTCTCAGCACTCTTGCCCACATGGTCAGATGTGGTGCGTATCCCACAAAATTCAGCTTTGCTTCATAGATGGTGTCGTCACGAGATTTTCAGCCAAAGCACTAAACATCGAATTTGAATGGCCGCAACGAAAGAGGACAAATTCTTTGCATAACGGGTCGCAATTCCTCGCCACCGCTTGAGATGCAGGAAC
>JBFXGB010000016.1:0-34204 GCA_050178405.1 Halothiobacillaceae bacterium | reverse complement strand
CCTGCATCTCAAGCGGTGGCGAGGAATTGCGACCCGTTATGCAAAGAATTTGTCCTCTTTCGTTGCGGCCATTCAAATTCGATGTTTAGTGCTTTGGCTGAAAATCTCGTGACGACACCATCTAGGCATCGGCACGACCTCCCCGGATTCTCGCTGCGCTTCATCCGGGCTACAGCCCTTCTAAAAGGCGAAGGCACTAAATAAACCATTCCGCGTAAGTTCTAATATGAGTAAAGCACATTCGCCGCGTTTCATTTGGTATCCTTGCGCAACTTTTTATTAAACAACTTCATCAATCCCATGCCCGCGACCATGCACGAACACTACAACTTCAAAACCATCGAACACCACGCTCAACAGCATTGGGACGAGAGTGACCTATTCAAAGCGATAGAAGACCCCAGTAAAGAGAAGTTTTACTGCCTCGCCATGTTCCCCTACCCCAGCGGCAAGCTGCATATGGGGCATGTGCGCAACTACACCATTGGCGATGTGATTGCGCGCCACCAGCGCATGTTGGGCAAAAACGTGCTGCAACCAATGGGCTGGGATGCCTTCGGCCTGCCCGCCGAGAACGCGGCGCTGGCCAATAACGTGCCTCCAGCGGCCTGGACGCTCTCCAACATCGACTACATGCGCGGCCAGCTCAAGGCGCTGGGTTTCGGTTACGACTGGTCACGCGAGCTGACCACCTGCCTACCGGACTACTACCGCTGGGAGCAGTGGCTATTCACCCGCCTGATGAAAAAAGGGCTGGCCTACAAGAAAACCGCCGTGGTCAACTGGGACCCGATTGACCAGACCGTGCTGGCGAATGAGCAAGTCATCGACGGGCGCGGCTGGCGTTCCGGCGCATTGGTCGAGCGGCGCGAGATTCCGCAATGGTCGATTCGTATTACCGACTACGCCGAGCAACTGCTCAACGACTTAGACACGCTGGATGGCTGGCCGGAGCAGGTGCGCGCCATGCAGGCCAACTGGATTGGGCGCTCGGTCGGCGTGGAGCTGCAGTTCAAAATCGACAAGCCAAGATACGTTCTTAACTTGTTTTTTGAGGGTGAGGAACTCGAAGAAGAACAAGAAGAAGACGAGGAAACACTCACTGTTTACACCACCCGCGCCGACACTCTGATGGGCGTGTCTTATCTCGCCGTAGCTGCCGAACACCCACTTGCCAAAGAAGCTGCGGAAGATGACCCTGAACTTACCGCTTTTATCGAAGAATGCCGCCACACCAAGGTGGCCGAAGCCGATATGGCAACTTTGGAGAAAAAAGGCGTGGCGCTTGGCATTGAGGCCATTCATCCGATCACAGGCGAGCGCGTGCCGGTATGGGCGGCCAATTTCGTCTTGATGGAATACGGCACCGGCGCGGTCATGGCCGTGCCTGCGCATGACCAACGCGATTTTGAGTTTGCGCAAAAATACGGTTTGGCGATCAAGCAAGTGATTCTCCCCTCGCCCGCAAGCGGGAGAGGGGCTGGGGGTGAGGGTGAAGTTACAGCTGGAGCCCCGCAAGCGGGAGAGAAGGAGATGACCTCCGCCTTCACCGACAAGGGCGTGCTGGTCAACTCTGGCGCATTCGATGGATTAAGTTCCGCCGAAGCCATCGAAGCCATCGCCGCGCACCTCGAAGCCATTGGCAAGGGCCACAAAAAAACCAACTACCGTCTGCGCGACTGGGGCGTGTCACGTCAACGCTACTGGGGCTGCCCAATTCCGGTCATTAACTGCCCAAGCTGCGGCGCAGTGCCCGTGCCAGAAGACCAGCTTCCCGTCGTGTTACCCCTTGATGTCGAAATGAACGGCCCGCAATCGCCGATCAAATCCATGCGGGAATTTATCGACACCACCTGCCCGGTGTGCGGCGGCGCAGCCGAGCGCGAGACCGATACCTTCGACACCTTCTTCGAGTCGAGCTGGTACTACGCACGCTACACCTCGCCGGGTAACGATACCGCCATGTTGGACGAACGCGCCAATTACTGGCTGCCGGTCGATCAATACGTCGGTGGCGTGGAACATGCTGTGCTGCATCTTTTGTATGCGCGCTTTTTCCACAAACTGATGAGAGATGAAGGGCTGTTCGGCGACACCAAGCCCCCTCACCCCAACCCTCTCCCGCCTGCGGGAGAGGGGGCAAACGCCGCGCCGTGCGCGTCTTCATCCATGGACGAGCCGTTCAAACGCCTGCTCACCCAAGGCATGGTCGTCGCCGACACCTACTATCGTGAAGATGCCATCGGCAAAAAGACTTGGTACAACCCAGCCGATGTCGAAGTCGAGCTTGACGACAAAGCGCGCATTATCGGCGCGAGACTCATCGAAGATGGCCTGCCCGTCATCGTCGGCGGCACGGAAAAAATGTCCAAATCGAAGAACAACGGCGTGGATCCGCAAGCCATGATCGACCGCTATGGCGCGGACACCGTGCGCTTGTTTATGATGTTCGCCGCCCCGCCCGATCAAATGCTCGAATGGTCAGACTCCGGCGTGGAAGGCGCGCACCGCTTCCTCAAGCGTTTGTGGCGTATGGTGTTTGAGCATGTTGGCGCTAACCCCCAACCCCTCTCCCCCAGCCCCTCTCCCGCAAGGGGCGAGGGGAGCTTAGCAGCGGAGTTGGCTCCCTCTCCCTTGACGGGAGAGGGCTGGGGAGAGGGTGAAGCCGTCGGCATCGACCTCAACGACACCCAAAAAGCCGCCCGCCGCAAGCTGCACGAAACCATCCAAAAAGTCACGGACGATCTTGGTCGCCGCCAAACTTTCAACACCGCCATAGCGGCCGTGATGGAGCTTTTGAACGAACTTGGCCGGCTGGATGAGAGTAGCGCAAGCCGCAGCGTCAAACACGAAGCCTACCTTGCCATCACCCGCCTACTCGCCCCCATCGTGCCGCATATCGCAGAAAGCCTATGGCAAGCACTTGGGCAAGCGGGCATGGTCGCCACCGCAGATTGGCCAAGCGTTGATGAAGCCGCGCTGGTGCGCGATTCGATGGATTTAGTCGTCCAAGTCAACGGCAAACTACGCGGTCAATTCAGCGTCCCCGCCGACGCAAGCCGCGAAGCCATCGAACACGCCGCACTCAATGATGCGCAGGTGCAACGCGTCCTTGAAGGCAAAAGCGTGAAAAAAGTCATCGTCGTCCCCGGACGGCTGATTAACTTCGTCGTGGTATAACAATGCAGCGCCGCACCGTTTTGCTTGCCCTATTAACGACGGGTCTATCCGCCTGCGGCTTCCAGCCACGCGGCAATACCGAATTACCGTCCGCTATGCGCCGCATTAGCCTTCAAGGCTCGCAACCAAGCGGCTTAACCCAAGCCTTGGAGCGCCTATTGCGCGACAATGGCGCGGAAATCGTCAGCACCCCAACAGCCGACACGCTGCACATTCGCCTCACCAACGTATCCCTCCAGCGCCGCGAGGCACTGATTGACCGTCAGGCCAATGTGCGCCAAATCGAACTGATTCAACGCGCCCAACTCGACGTGCAACGCATCAATGGCACACCGCTGATTGAACACGAAACCTTCGAAGCGGTGCGCAGCACAAGCTACAACCCAATCTCTATACTGGCACAAGGCGAAGAAGAGCAGCGCATGCGCCTTGAGCTTGACGAGCACATGGCGCAAACCATGCTCGCACGCATCCGCTCACGCCTAAGCACAGCCTAAGCCTATGAAAATCCGCGCCGAACAATTCAGCCGCAGCATCGAGCGCACCCTGCCCGCCGCTATTTTAATGAGCGGCGAAGAACCCCTGCAAAAACAAGAAGCACTGGATTTGACCTTGCGCCTAGCGCGTGAACAAGGCTTTGAAGAACGCCTGCGCTATGAAATTGACTTGCACTTTGACTTCTCGCAAATTATCCACGAATGGAGCGCCCCCTCACTCTTCGCCCCGCGCCGCGTGTTCGATTTGCGCCTCAATAACCTACGCCTCTCCAAAGAGGCACTCGCTTGGCTCATTGCCGCCGCAAGCGCCCATTCAGGCGATAACCTGCTCATCGTCAGCGTCAACAAACTCGAAGCCGCACAGAAAAAATCCGCCTGGGTGCAAGCATTTGAACAGCATGGCCTCTGGCTCGAAGTCTGGCCACTCAAAGACGGCGAAATGCTCGCCTGGATGGAGCGCCGCCTCAAAGGGCATGGCCTAACCGCCGAACGCGAAGCCCTGCAACTCTTGGGCGAACAACTCGAAGGCAACCTACTCGCCGCCGCGCAAGAAATCGACAAACTTGCCCTGCTGTTTGCCAAAAATACGCGTCTGACCAGTGAAGACATCTTAAGCAGCGTCGCCAACTCCAGCCGCCACAACGTGTTTGAAATCGGCGAAGCCATTCTCCAGCGCGACAGCAAACGCGCCCTGCGCGTACTGCACGGCCTGCAAAACGAGGGCGAAGAACCGATTTTGATTGCCTGGGCCGTGACCCGCGAAATCCGTCTATTCGCGGACTTTTCCACCCGACTTGAGCATGGCGAAACCCCGAGCCATGCGCAAAAAGCCCTACGCATCCGCGATGCCCAAATGCGCCAATACACCCAAAAAGCCCGCGCAGGCAGCCGCCGCTGGCAAGCCTTACTGCTCGAAGCCGCGCAGTTCGACCGCATCGTCAAAGGCGTTGCCCCCCTAGGCTCCGCCCGCCCCTGGCCTGCGCTTACGGCGCTGATGCTCAAAGCGTGTCAAGGGTAAAGCTCACTTCACCAATCCAGCGTTGTAGCCCGGATGACAATCTGGGGCAGGCTCTGTAACGGCACTGCATCCCCGGATTCTCGCTGCGCTTCATCCGGGCTACAGAGTAAAAAAACTTTGAACAGGCTCTAAGCCGATGAAGAAGGCATCTCGCCCAAGTTTCTGCGACAATCATGCTCATTGCCCAAATTCAATTCAACAAACACCATGCAGCAACTCATTCAAACCCTAGGCCAGCAGGCGCGTCACGCGGCGCGTCAACTCAGTCGCGCAGATACCGCCGCCAAGAACAAGGCGCTCGAATCTATTGCGCAAACGCTTATCGACCACGCGGACGCGCTGATTGCCGCGAATGCGCATGACCTTGAGGCCGGTAAAATCAACGGGCTGGATAGCGCCATGCTCGACCGTCTTTCAATCGACATGCCGCGCATTCAAGCCATGGCTTTGGGCGTGCGCCAGATGATTACCCTGCCTGATCCGGTGGGGGCGATTTCCGATATGAACTATCTGCCCTCTGGCATTCAGCTCGGCAAAATGCGCGTGCCGATTGGGGTGATTGGCATTATTTACGAATCGCGCCCGAATGTGACCGTGGATGCTGCTGCGCTGTGTCTTAAATCCGGCAATGCGGTGATTTTGCGCGGCGGCTCGGAGGCGGCGCATTCCAATCGTGCCCTTGCAGCCTGCATCCAGCAGGGTCTTGCCAAAGCGGGCTTGCCGGAAACAGCGGTGCAGGTGATTCCGACGACTGACCGTGAGGCGGTGGGGGCGATGTTGCGCGCACGCGGCTTGATTGATGTGATTATCCCGCGCGGCGGCAAGAGCCTTACCGAGCGCGTGGCGAGCGAGAGCCTGATTCCGGTCATTAAGCATTTGGACGGCATTTGCCATGTGTATATCGACGACACCGCCGATATTCAAAAGGCGCTCAAAGTCGCCATCAATGCCAAAACGCATCGTTACGGCGTGTGCAATGCCATGGAAACCCTACTTGTGGCCGAAGCGATTGCCGAGGATATTCTGCCCGCACTGGCGGCAAGCTATCTTGCCAAGGGTGTGGAGTTGCGCGGCTGCGGGCGCACGCGGGCGATTTTGGTCGATGAGGACATCAAAGTGGCGACGGATGAGGATTGGAGCACCGAGTATCTCGCGCCGATTTTGTCGATTAAAGTCGTCGATGATTTGGACATGGCGATTGAGCACATCGAAACCTACGGCTCGCACCATACCGATGCGATTATCTCGGAAGACATTACCCGCGCCCGCCGCTTTTTGCGCGAAGTGGATTCAAGCTCGGTCATGGTCAACGCCTCCACCCGCTTTGCCGATGGTTTTGAGTATGGTTTGGGTGCAGAAATCGGTATTTCCACCGACAAGCTGCACGCACGCGGCCCTGTGGGTTTGGAGGGGCTGACGACGCAAAAATGGATTGTGTTGGGTGATGGGCATATTCGTGGATAGCGCCGACTATCTGTGTGTCATGCCTAAAAATCTATTTATGACTTTCTTGTGTTGCTTGCCCCCCCCTTTGGAAAAGGGGGGCAGGGGGGATTTGAGAGCTGTGACCGACCCTAAATACGATCAAATCCCCCTCAATCCCCCTTTTTCAAAGGGGGAAGCAGAGCAGCGTGAGGAATGGACACATTGATCGGCATTCTCGGCGGCACGTTCGACCCGATTCACCTTGGGCATTTGCGCCTTGCAGAAGAGGTGCGCGAGGCGCTGGCACTTGCGCAGGTGCGTTTTGTGCCTGCGTTTTCGCCACCGCATCGGCGTGCGCCCATGGCTTCGGCGGAGCATCGTTTGGCGATGGTTTTGGCGGCGTTGGCGGACAATCCCCATTTTGTGCTTGATGAGCGCGAATATAGCCGTGGCGGTGCATCGTGGATGGTGGACACCTGCGCGTCTTTGCGTGCGGAGTTTGGCGAGCGTCCATTGGTGCTTATCATGGGTATGGATGCGTTCAATGGCTTTACTCGCTGGCGCGAATGGGCACGCATTTTGGAATTGGTGCACTTGGCCATTGCCACCCGCCCTGGGAGCCGCGCCGAGGACGAGGCGGCGGAGTTACTGGCTGCGCGTGCCTGCCCCTTAGCTGGGCTAGAATGCGCACCCGTCGGTCGCATTGTCGAGATTCCGATTACCGCGCTGGATATTTCAGCCACCCATATCCGCGAGCTGACCGCATCTGGGCGCAGTACGCGCTATCTTTTACCCAAACCGGTGCAGGAGTATCTCACCGAACATCCTCTTTATTCATTTTGACCTACGAGAACCCCATGGAACTAGAATCCCTACGCGATTTAATCGTCACCGCCCTTGAAGACCTAAAAGGCGAAAATATCCAAGTGATGGATGTACGCGGGCGCTGCTCATTTACTGATTTGATGGTGTTTGCTTCGGGCACGTCCGATCGGCATGTCAAATCCCTCGCGAGCAGTGTTGAAGACAAAGTGCGTACCGCAGGCGTGCGCCCCTTGGGTATCGAAGGCAATGACCAGTCCCAGGCGAATTGGGTATTGGTGGATTTAGGCGAGGTGGTGATTCACGTCATGCTGCCAGAAACCCGCGAGTATTATCAGCTAGAAAAACTCTGGGCATTAGGCGGCGAACACGCGCGTAGCGCCTAGGGTTCTGTCCACGATCTTGATCGTGAACAGATTCCAAGACTCAACTATCTTGCACGCATGAAAATCCACCTTGTCGCCATCGGCGAGAAAATGTCCGCTTGGGTCGTCGCGGGCTTTGAGGAGTACGCACGCCGCTTGCCGCATGAATGCAGTTTGGTGCTGCGTGAGCTACCTTTAGCTACGCGTGGCAAAAGCGGTGACCCTTTGAAGTGGAAACGCGAAGAAGCCGAAGCCATACGTCAAGCGCTACCCAAAGGTGCGTATATCGTGGCTTTGGATGTGCTGGGCAAGGCGTGGGATACGCCGGAACTCTCGCGTCGTTTGGGACTCTGGATGCAGGAGCATTCAGATGTAGTGCTGCTGGTCGGCGGGCCGGATGGGCTGGATGAAACGCTGTTAAGCGAGGCACACGCACGCTGGTCACTCTCGCCCTTGACCTTTCCGCACCCGCTGGTGCGTATTGTGCTGGCCGAGCAGGTGTATCGTGCATGGAGTTTGCTGAATAACCATCCTTACCATCGGGCATAAATCCTTTTTTAGACACAGAGGACACAGAGAGCACAGAGAATTAAGACTTACGCCAAGCCTAATTTAACCCTTCTCTCCTGCTTGCATGAGAGGGAGTCAAAGCCCTCTTCTGCGTAATGACAAACTTGACAGGACGATCTCTGTGCTCTCGGTGTCCTCTGTGGCTATAAAAAACGCGACTTACTTCATCTCAGTGCGCTCCGTGATTTCAGTGGCTAAAAACAACCCAATATGACCCCACTTATCCTCGCTTCCACCTCGCCGCGCCGTGCCGAACTACTGCGCCAGATAGGGGTGCAATTTACCCAACACGCCATCGAGGTGGACGAAAGCCCCCTGCTCGGCGAGCTGGTGGCGCATACTGCCTTGCGCCTTGCGCGTCTTAAAGCCGAGACGGCGGCGCGTTTGTGGTCGGATGACCATGCCATTCTCGCCGCCGATACGCTGATTGCTCTTGAGGGTGAGGCCTTGGGTAAGCCTGTCGATAAAAACGATGCGATCCACATGCTACACCGCCTGTCCGGGCGGGCGCATGAGGTTTACAGCGGCGTGGCGTTGGCGTTTAAGGGCGAAATTCAGGCGTTTCTATCCTTAAGCCATGTCCACTTTCGCCCGTTGAGCGATGCGGATATTCAGGCTTATGTGCATACGGGCGAAGCATTGGATAAGGCTGGCAGCTACGCCATTCAGGGCCTGGCTGCCGCGTTGATCACACGCCTCGAGGGCAGTTATTCCGGCGTGATGGGCTTGCCCCTGTTTGAAACGAGCGAACTGCTGCATCATGCGGGCATCCCCATTTGGAAGCCCGCGCCATGAGCGAAGAAATCCTGATTAACGTCACGCCGCAAGAAACGCGCATTGCGTTTGTGGAAAATGGTGTATTGCAGGAAATCGCCATCGAGCGTCAGCGTAATCGCGGCATGGTGAGCAATATCTACAAAGGGCGCGTCAGCCGCGTTTTGCCCGGCATGGAAGCCGCGTTTATCGACATTGGCCTTGAGCGCGCCGCGTTTTTGCACGCCTCCGATTTAGACCTTACGCCGGAAGAAAAACAGACTGGCGTGGAAGTCACTCCACCGCAGATTCAGGAAATCCTACGCTCCGGACAAGAGTTGCTGGTGCAAGTCATTAAAGACCCGCTGGGCACCAAGGGCGCACGTCTAACCTCTGAAATCACCATTCCCAGCCGCTACCTCGTTTACATCCCAAGTGGGCGCAATATTGGCGTGTCCAGCCGCATTGATTCCAGCGAAGAGCGTGCCCGCCTCAAAGCACTCTTGCAAACCGCGCAAGAAGAACACGCTATTCCCGGCGGCTTTATCGTGCGTACCGCTGCCGAAGGCGCTTTGGCAGTAAATCTTGTGCGCGATATGCAGTTTTTGCACAAACTATGGCAAGACATTGCCGAGCGTGCGCGGCTTGCCCCCGCCGGGCGTTTGGTGCATGAAGACCTGCCGATTGTGCTACGCACCCTGCGCGATTTGGTGGGCGAGGACGTAGAAAAAATCCGCATTGACTCACGCGAAACCTACCATCGTGCCGCGCATTTTGCCGAGCGTATGGAGCCGGATTTACTGCCGCTGTTGGAGCACTACATCGGCGAGCGGCCGATTTTTGAGTTATACAACGTGGAAGAAGAAATCCAGCGTGCGTTGGAACGCAAAGTGCCACTCAAATCCGGCGGTTATCTCGTGGTGGATCAAACCGAAGCCATGACCACGGTGGATGTAAATACCGGCGGTTATGTTGGGCATCGCACCTTAGAAGAAACCATTTTCAAGACCAATCTTGAGGCCGCGCAAGCCATTGCCCGCCAGCTGCGCCTGCGCAATTTGGGCGGCATTATCATTCTCGATTTTATCGACATGCACGAAGCCGAACATCGTGAGCAAGTCTCGGCCGCACTGCAAAAGGCCTTGGAGCGCGATCATGCCAAAACCAAGGTATGCGCCGTGTCCAGCCTTGGCCTGATTGAAATGACGCGCAAACGCACCCGCGAAAGTCTGGAGCATGTGCTCTGCGAAACCTGCCCGACCTGCGGCGGACGCGGCAGCATCAAAACCGCCGAAACCGTATGTTATGAGGTGTTCCGCGAAGTTCTGCGCTTGGCGCGTCAATACAGTGCCAAGCAAATGCTAGTGCTCGCCGCGCAAAGCGTCATCGACCGCCTGCTTGACGAAGAGTCCACGGCACTCGCCGAATTGCAGGCGTTTACCGGCGTGCCCGTGCGCCTGCAAGTTGAGGCGCTCTACACCCCCGAACAGTTTGACATCGTGTTGATGTAGGCATGCAGCTCACAAGCCTCGTCACCGTTCCGTTGCGCTTTATACGCCGTGTGCTGTTGCCGCTGTTAGGTCTGCTGATTATTGTCCTTGCGGTGCTGTTAAGCGCAGCAAAACTCGCCCTGCCGCTGTTTGATGAACAAGCACGCAGCCTCGTGGAGCGTGCCGCATTGGAGCGCGGTCTTGCGCTTACAGTCGAGCGTTTGAGCCTGGATTGGGAAGGCTTGGGGCCGCGCTTAACTCTGCATAACACGCAGATTATGGGCGCAAGCGATACCGCGCCGCTGCAACTACAAACCCTAAGCCTGCATCTTGATGTGCCACAATGCCTCTTCAGTGGACAGCTGCAATTCAACACCCTAGAAATCAGTGGCCTCATTTTGCACCTGCAACGCGAGACCGATGCTCGCTGGAGCTTGAGCAGCTTAGGCACAAAAAAGGCTGCAGACGACAACACCTCCGCAAACTGGCCGGCCTGGATGGGCATGGCACGGCGCGTGGTGTTGCGCCAAAGCGAGCTGCATGTTCTTGATAAAATGAGTGGCCTAGACTTAAGCATCCATGCGCTCGAAGCCTTGTTTGAACATGGTGTAAATGCGGAAAATCAGCCCGAACAACGCTTTGCCTTGAAAATGCAGCTACCTGAATCCTTGGGTGGCTTGGTTGAAATGCGCGCGCGGCTGCAAGGCGTGCTTAGCGATCTAAAAACCCCGAGCGGTGAAGTGTGGCTGGACACGCCGCAACTTAAGCTTCCCGGCTGGCGCGCTCTGTTTGCAAGCTTACCGAATGGCGATCTTACCCTGCCGGTGGCCTTGAGCGACTTACCGCAGCTACAAACCGGCGAACTTAACGCGCAAACCTGGTTCAGCCTAAAGCATGGCGAACTCATTGATGTGCAAGCCAGCTTCGATTTTAGCGATATTTTGCTCAAGCGCACCCAACCCGTTCCAACGGACAATCTGCCGCCGCCTACCCTGCTTACGCCTTTGGCGAGCCATGTCAACATTCATCTTCAGCACCAAGATACCCGCTGGATGTTTGCTCTAGATACCGCCCCAAAAGACACAGTGACAGACAAACTCAAGCTGCCCAGCCTGCTTGAAAAAAACACCACGGAGACCATCCAGCGTTTTTCTATGCGCCGAGAAGGCGAAATACTCGAACTCGCCGCCGAGCACATCGACCTAAGCTTGCTGCGCCCTTGGCTGATTGCCACCCCTATTTTGCCCGAAACCTTGCGCCGCAGTCTGCAACGCCACCAACCGCTCGGTATCGCGCATGACATGCGCTTGCGCCTCGATTTAAGCCCCGATATTCCAAGTGCACAGGGTCACGCCCGCCTCACCGAATTAGGCTGGCAAGGCTACGATAACCTGCCAGGCGCTACGGGCGTGGATGCGCAACTTTGGCTGGACGGCACCCGCGCCCTGCTGCGCCTTGATAGTGAAAACATCAGCATCGACAGCATGGGACAGCTACGCGAACGCCTGCGCTTCCAAAACCTGCAAGGCGATGTAGCGATCTTTTTACCCACGGCGGATACGCCTGATGCACGAAACAAAATCGCCATCCACGGCCTGAAACTTACCAATCCTGATCTTGCTCTTGCGCTTGATTTACGTCTTGATTTGCCAAGTGAAGCAAGCCCGCTAATTGATGCTCGCGGCAGTCTGAGCAACGTTGCCACCGAGCGCATCCCTGCTTACCTTCCCATCAAGGAAATGGACAAAGACACCCTCGACTGGCTGGATCTTGCACTTGCAGGCAGCCAAGGCTTCGTGCCTTATGCCGACCTACGTCTCTATGGCGCACTCGAACAATTTCCCTACTTTTTGCACGACAGCGGGCACTTTAGCGTGAGGGTTGACTTTGAACATCTCAATCTCAACTACGCCCCCCTACCCGCCCCCGGCTGGCCTGCCGCCGAAAAACTCTATGGTCAACTTGCTTTTATCAACAATGGCTTGAGTGGCAGCATCCAACAAGGGCAAATTAAAGGCGTAATGCTCGATCAAGGCACGCTCGCCATTCCCGATTTCGACATGCCACGCTTGCAGCTTGCACTGGATTTGCACGGTCAAAGCGAACAAATGCTCGATGTGCTTAAACACAGCCCGCTACTCAACAGCCCCAAAGATTTAGATGACCTAAAACTTAGCGGTGCCGCCGAACTTAAGCTTGATATGGGTATTCAGCTAAGTTCACGCGACCCCATCCCCGACCGCGTCGAAGGCTGGTTCACCCCTCAAAACGCCCGCCTGGAAACCTTTGGTTTAGATTTCAGTAAGCTTAATGGCAGCTTGCACTTTATTAACCTCGACTTTGACAGCGACAAGCTCACCGCCCAATTCAAACAAAACCCAGCAAGCATCCAAGTCAGCAGTCATCTTGGTGCAAACATTCCACGCAGTGAGCGCGGCTATCACATTGAAGTGGATACCGAAACGCAACTTAGCGACTGGTTCGAAGCCCCCGCGCCCAGCATTCTTGAGAAACTTGGCGGACAATTCCCCTTAAACGCCAAGCTGGTGTTGAGCGACGACCCACTAAATAACCCCAAAATGCAGACCGAGCTTGCAAGCAGTCTTCGCGGCCTGCAAATCGACCTACCTGCCCCCCTGCACAAGCCCGCCGAAGAAGCGCGCCCAACCACAGCACGCCTTATCTTCGAGCACGCTAAACTTGAACGCATTGACTTAAACCAGCCCCAGCAACTCGAAGCTCAATTCAAACTCAACGCTCAAGGCATAACAGCCGGTAACATTCATTTCGGCTCAAACAACTACGGTAAACCCGCAGAGCTTAAAGCGCAGGAACTGCTTCTTAGCGGCACATTGGACAGTCTCGATGTGGACGCTTGGATGACTGCACTCACTCAGGATAATCCACAAGAAAACAGCGTTCTGCCGCCCTCCTTGCGCTTGAGCAATAAAATCCAACAGCTCCGCGCCTTGGATACGGTATGGAGTAACGTGGCGATTGAAGGCACACACACGGCACAAGGCTGGAATATCGAACTGGATGCACCGAATATCAGCGGTCAACTCATCATGCCGCCCCAGCCGAGCCTTGCCGCACCATTGGACATCCAACTTAGCCGCCTCATGTTCGCTGAAAACAAGGACGACACCCGCGTCACCCCCGCCCTTGAGAAAAAACGCGTTCCCAGCCCCATCGACCCCGCAAGCCTGCCGTTTTTACATCTCAACATCCGCGAGCTCAGCTATGGCGACACTAAAGTCGGCGAAATCGACCTACGCGCCGCGCCCCAACCTGCCGCAAGCACCCCCCAAGGAACTAGCGCATGGCTTATCGAGCCGCTAAAAATCAATGCACCAAACCTTACCCTGCAAGGCAAAGCCGCATGGCAGCGCAGTGCCGAGGGGCATCCGTTAAGCACTCTTGAGCTTGACTTGAACAGCGACAACGTGGGTGCGGCACTCACCCATCTAGGCATAAAACATTCACTACGCGAAGGCACGCTCGATGAATCCAAAATCAGCCTAAGCTGGCCGGGTGGGCTGCACCAATTCGATTGGGGCGGCGCGCATGGACAAGGGCAAATCCAGGTTCTGGATGGCAAAATCGACAAGGTTGAACTCGGCGCGGGGCGCGTATTAGGGCTAATTAGCCTGACCGAACTGCCGCGCCGCCTCGCGCTCGATTTTGGCGATGTGTTTGGGAACGGTTTGCACTTTGAGCGTTTAACGAGCGAAATGAGCCTCAGGGATGGCCTGCTCAATACCCAGAAATTTGAATTAGCAAGCTCTGCGCTCAAGCTCAAAGTCAGCGGCCACAGCAACATCCTCGACCAAACCCTGCACTACCAAATGGAAGCGACCCCATCCTTGGGCAATGTCCTACCCATTGTCGGTACCGTGGCGGGCGGTCCCATTATTGGCGGCGCAACCTTTGTGGCGCAAAAATTGTTTGAATTGGCAGGGGGCAGTTTTATGACCATGAACTACCAAATCAGCGGCACATGGGAGAACCCCATTATCGAACGCCGTCAAGCCCCCGCTGAAGACAAGCCAAACGACACCCCGCAACAAATAGCACCCTAAATACTCGTTCATTGCATTGGCGTGTCATTTGCCCAAGCTTAGGGCTAAAATCAGAACATGCTGAATTTTTCGACACTGATTATCCTGATCGCGCTTGCCGCTTCTGCCATGGTCTCGTGGAACCACTGGCGCGCCCGCGAACACGCCGAACGCCTCGCCCGTGACACCTGCAAGCGCATGGGGCTACAATTTTTAGACGACAGCGTTGGGCTAAAAAAATGGCGCATCGTGCGTGATACCCACCCGCGCACGGGCTTGCGCATTTGGGCGATACGCCGCGTGTTTCAGTTTGAATTTAGCCGTCAGGGGAGTGATCGCTGGCCGGCTGAACTGACCTTACTTAGTGGCCGCTTACTCGGCGTTGAATTTAATCTTGTCAGCGACAGACCCGCCACCATCCCTCCCGTTGTCCCCCGCCAAAACCCTGCGCCGGATGTCAAACCAGACACCAACAAAGTCATTCCCTTCAAAAAACCACCCCAACCGTGAGATTACCCAAAAATGAAACGCATCCTTACCGTCCTAGGCTTGAGCCTGTTCCTTTTGGCCTGCTCCGGCAAACCCAGCAGCAGCGAATTAGAAAAACTTGTTGCGCTTGAACTCAAAGCCAACACTCCGCAAGCCATTTACAGCATCGAAAACTTTAAAAAACTCGATGGTTTACAGCAAGATGCCACGCATTACAGTGCCGATGTCAGCTACGACTTAGTGTTCACCAAAAGCCTGCAAGATATCGCCGCCCAAGCGCAACAAGCCCCCGGCGGAGCACTGGACAAACTTGGTGCAGGAATGAATCTTGTATCCTTGAGCCTGCTTTATGGCGACTTCAAAGCGGGCGATCGTCTGCCGCGCCAACAGACCTTGAATTTGGTCAAAAGCGAAAACGGCTGGCGTTTGGCGCGAGAGTAAACCAGGAATTTTTTCGCCACAGAGGACACAGAGAGCACAGAGAAGAAGTTATGTAGCCCGGATGAAGCGCAGCGGGAATCCGGGGAAGCCGTGCTGATGTCTAGCCTGCCCCGGGTTAACACCCGGGCTACGAGCGCAGTTAAGGTCAATTTTTGAGCCGCTCAGCGAGACTTTGAACAGGTTCTGAGAGGAAGTTGTGTAGCCCGGATGGAGCGCAGCGGAAATCCGGGGAAGCCGCACCTGTTGCAAAGCCTGCCCCGGATTGACATCCGGGCTACATGAGCTGACTGATTGACACTCTCAAACCCTTGTGGGAAGCCGTCTTGACGGGCGACTCTCTCCACAATATTCGCCGCTCAAGAGCGCCTCCCACAAACATTGCATTGCGCATATAGATTAGATTGAGCGCAGCGAGAATCCGAGAACGCGCTCAAACCTAATCCCGACGCAATTCCTTGGGCATAGGAAACACCACCGACTCGCGTGCAGACTCATCCTCACGCAGCACAGCGGCATCGCAACAAGCACGCAAACGCGCAATCACTGCCTGCACCAAAACTTCCGGTGCCGATGCCCCCGCTGTCAATCCAATCTGTTTTTTGCCGACCAACCATTCATCACGAATATCCTCCGGCCCGTCGATTAAATAACTGGCAACGCCCATGCGTTCGCCAATTTCGCGCAGGCGATTGGAGTTTGAACTGGTTTGACTGCCTACCACCAGCAGAACATCACAGTCCTGCATCAACTGCTTGACCGCATCCTGACGGTTTTGTGTGGCATAACAAATATCATCCTTGCGCGGGCTGGCAATAGCCGGAAAGCGCGCGCGCAGCGCCTCAACAATGGCCTGAGTTTCATCCAAAGACAGCGTGGTCTGCGTGGAGTAAGCCAAATTGTCCGCATCTTGCACTTCAAGACGCGCCACATCCGCCACCGACTCCACCAAGTGAATCTGCCCGCCTTGGCTTACGTCATAGTGCCCCATCGTGCCCTCAACCTCAGGATGCCCGGCGTGGCCAATCAGCACCACCTCGCGCTGTTGTTTGGCATGACGCGCCACCTCCAGATGCACCTTGGTCACCAGCGGGCAGGTGGCATCAAAAATGCGCAAACCGCGTGCCGCCGCCGCATCTTCAATCGCTTTCGATACCCCATGCGCACTGAAAATCAGCGTGGCACCGTCCGGCACATCGGGTAAATCCTCGATAAACACCGCGCCTTTGGCCTTTAAGTTTTCGACAATAAAGCGGTTATGCACGATTTCGTGGCGCACATAAATCGGCGCGCCAAATAACTCCAGGGCCCGCTCGACGATTTCAATCGCCCGATCCACCCCCGCACAAAAACCGCGCGGGTTGGCGAGTTGAATTTTAGGTTGAACGTGAATGGGCACCGCATTCATCCGCATTGCACCTCCAAAACCTGCACTTCAAACACTAAGGGCAAACCCGCAAGCGGATGATTAAAATCCAGCTCCAAGCCTTGCTCGCTCGCCGCCAACACACGGGCAATGGTGCTTTCACCGTTTGGCAGAGCAAATTCGATAAATTGCCCGACTTCGGGCAGAGCCTCGCCACTCCAATCTTCCGGCGGCATCACAATTTTTTTGCTCTCATCCGGCAAAGGAAAGGCAAAACCTGGCGGAATATCAAAACGCCCCGACTCGCCCGCGCTCATGCCCTGCAAGGCAAACTCCAAACCGGGGCTAATACTGCCATCGCCCACCAGCAGCTCCATAGGGGCATCAAGGCTTGCCGCATCAATCTCCGTGCCATCCAATAAACTCAGCTTAAACGCCATCTTGACCCTACAACCCGGCAGAATCTTATTCATTGCGTCGCCTCTTTTTTGCCTTCGCGCCACATCAACACAAACAGTAGCACTGCGCCGACGCTAATCGCCGAATCCGCGATATTAAAGGCCGGCCAATGGTAGCCACAGCAATATAAATCAATAAAATCAACCACATGACCAAGATACACCCGATCAATCGCATTCCCCAGCGCCCCCCCAATCAGCAAGGACAGCGATAAACCCATCCAACGCTCATGTTCGCCCAATCTGCGCAGCCATAACGCGAGCCAAGTGCTCACCCCCAGCGCCAGCGCCAAGAAAAACCAACGCTGCCAACCGCCCGCATCGCCCAAAAAGCTAAACGCTGCACCCTTGTTGTATAGCAAGGTGAGGTTAAAGCCCGGCAACACCGCCACCGGCGCGGCATAACTCAAAGCCGCCACCGCCCAGAGTTTGGTGAGTTGATCGAGAATAATGACCACCAAGGCAACAATGAGGCCATTGCGAAATACCTTACTCATGCCGCGCGCCGCACAGTGACTACGCTTGGTTGCTCACGGGTTTGATCGCCAAAACCTTGCAACAACCCCATCACGCTAATGTCCTCATCCAGCGCATCCCAGTGCAAACCTTGCCCGCCACCAGAAATAACCACCTGCGCCCGCGCCTCGGCACTCGCGTGGAGCAAGCGCGGAAAATAGGCTAAGGGCACACCCAGCCTGCGCCCGTCCACCAAATCCACCCACATCATGCCCGCATCAAACACGACGCTATTCGCCAAAGAACTCATGCCACGCTTCCTCAATAACAGAACGTCTCGTTTCAATCATTTGCATCAATTCCGCCATTTCGGAACCGCTCAAACCATAATTGTTTGCGATTGAAACCACTGGATCAATCCAAAACTTTGCAAGCGCCTCACCGCGCTGAACATGCACATGCAGCGGTTCCCTCGGGTTGCCTTCATTGGAATAGAAGAAAACCCGATAACCTTTGTAACGAAAAATAACAGGCATCAGGCGTACTGACGCACTTCACCCGCGCCATCCACATTTTCCACGCAACGCCCACACAATGTCGGGTGTGCGGCATGGCTGCCGACATCCTCGCGGTGATGCCAGCAGCGTTCGCACTTCGCATGGACGCTGGCTCTGGCAACAATGGCGACTTGCCCACCCGCCGCCAGTTCAAGCACAACAGCCTCTTGCGGGCGTGTGCTCAAGGCGTGGACGCGGGCATACGAGGTAATCAGCACGAAACGCAGCTCGTCTGCCAATGACTTAAGCACCGCGAGCGTCGCATCGTCCGCGTAGATATCCACCTCGGCATCCAGATTCGCGCCAATCACACCCTCTTTGCGCAAACTTTCCAGCACATTCAGTGCATTTTCGCGCACGTTCAGCACCACATCCCACGTTTTAGCGTTGAGCACAGCCGTGTCATTCATGCGTGCAAGCGAAGGATAATGCGTCGCCAGCAACACAGATTCCTCACGCTCACCTTCAGCATCAACGGGCAAAAAGCCCCACAATTCTTCAGCGGTAAAACTCAATACTGGCGCAATCCAGCGCGTGAGGGCTTCCAAAATATGCCATTGCGCCGTTTGACTGGAACGCCTTGCGGGGGAATCGGCCTGACAGGTGTATTGCCTATCCTTGGTCACATCCAGATAAAAGCCGCCCAAGGTTATGGAGCAGAAGTTATGCACCGCGTGCACGGCTTGATGGAAGTTGTAACTCTCATACGCCGCCTGCACTTCGGCCTGCACCTGCGCGGCTTGATCGACTGCCCATTGATCCAGCGGCAGCATATCTTTGAGCGCCACAGCATCGGCAGGCTGAAAATCGCTCAAATTCGAGAGCAAATATCGCGCCGTGTTGCGAATGCGCCGGTAGCTGTCCCCCGCGCGTTTGAGGATTTCATCCGACACGGTCATCTCGCCACGATAATCGCTCGATGCCACCCACAAACGCAGCACGTCGGCCCCCATGGCGTTCATCACCTTCTGCGGGGCGATGACATTGCCCAAAGACTTCGACATCTTGCGCCCTTGCGCATCGACGGTGAAACCATGCGTCAACACCTGACGATACGGCGCACGATGGTGCATCCCAATCGCCGTCATCAAAGACGACTGGAACCAGCCCCGATGCTGATCAGAGCCTTCAAGATACAAATCCGCCGGGTCTTGCAACGCATCGCGCTGGGCAAGCACCGCAAAGTGACTGACACCGGAGTCAAACCACACATCCAAGGTATCGGTAACTTTGCGGTACTGCTCGGCCTCTTCACCCAAAAGCGCGGAGGCTTCAAGGCTAAACCACGCATCCACGCCGTCTTTTTCCATCAACACGGCGACCTGCTCAATCAATTCAGCGGTGCGCGGATGTAGCTCATGGGTGACCTTGTGCACGAACAATGCAATCGGCACACCCCAAGTGCGCTGGCGCGAAATACACCAGTCTGGGCGGCCTTCGACCATCGCAGTAATGCGGTTCTCGCCCCATTCGGGCACCCATTGCGTGGCTTTGATGGCATTAAGCGCATCCGCACGCAGACCATTGGCCTCCATGCCGATAAACCACTGCGGCGTGGCGCGGAAAATCAGCGGGGTTTTGTGCCGCCAGCAATGCGGAAAGCTATGACTGATTTTAGTAGCGAATTGCAAACGATTGCGCTCACGCAACAGCTCGATAATGACCGGATTCGCCTTGCTGACGTGCATCCCCTCAACAAACGCCGTGCCAGGTCTAAACACACCCAAATCATCCACCGGATTGTCCACCAACAGGCCGTAGCGCATCCCCACCACATAGTCTTCCTGACCATGCCCAGGGGCAGTGTGTACCGCGCCCGTACCGGCATCGGTGGTGACATGCTCGCCCAAAATAATCGGCACTTGGCGCTCAAGAAAAGGGTGTTGCAGCTTGAAGTTTTCAAGGCTTGCGCCCTTGCATCGCCCGACAACATAAGCGAATGCGGGTTTTGCCCCCTCCCCCTCGACGGGGGAGGGTTGGGGAGAGGGTGATGCGGCGCTTGAGTTAGGCACTTCGCGCAAATGCTCTTGCCCCCTCTCCCCTCTCCCCTCTCCCGCGAGGGGAGAGGGGAGCAAATCCAGTCCATAACGCGCAAGTGTCGCCTCCACAAGCGCCTCGGCCAGCAGCACGCGCGCGCCCTCAAGCTGCACAAGCACGTAATCCAGCTCAGGGTTCAGCGCCACCGCTTGGTTGGCGGGCAAGGTCCACGGTGTTGTCGTCCAAATCACCACCTCAATTGCGCCTGATCCCGTGGCATTTAAGGCCGCTGCAAAGCCCGCCTGATCGATGACCGCAAAGCGCACATCAATCGCATCAGAAGTTTTATCCTCATACTCGACTTCGGCCTCCGCCAGTGCCGAGCCGCAATCCACGCACCAATGCACGGGCTTACTGCCCTGCACCAAATGCCCATTGGCAATAATTTTGCCCAAGGCGCGCAAAATATCCGCCTCGAACTTAAAATCCATGGTCAAGTAGGGCTTATCCCAATCGCCCAACACACCTAGGCGCACAAAATCCGCCTTCTGCCGCGCCACTTGCTCGGCGGCATACACGCGGCAAGCATCACGAAACTCGCGCGCCGTAATCTTCACCCCCGGCTTGCCATGCTTTTTCTCCACCTGCAACTCAATCGGCAGCCCGTGGCAATCCCAGCCCGGCACATACGGCGCATCAAAGCCCGCCAAGCTCTTGCTCTTGACGATGATGTCCTTGAGCACTTTATTGACCGCGTGACCAATATGAATATCGCCATTGGCATACGGCGGCCCATCGTGCAGCACAAATTTAGGCTGCCCAGCGCGCGCCTTGCGAAGGCGAGCGTAGATATTCTTTTCTTGCCACGTCGCTAAAGTGACAGGCTCACGCTGCGGCAAATTACCGCGCATAGGAAACTCGGTTTCCGGCAAATTAAGAGTGGCTTTGTAGGCGGATTCAGCGGGCGCGTCTTTGGACATAGAAATAGCAATGCAGCAAAAATGAAAAGTGGCCTGATTATTCACGATTTACGCCATTCCTACCAGCAAACCCATGCCAAAGACTTCCACTGTGCACTACACTCGGGGCTCGTTTCACGCTATGTTTAGCGATAAAACACCCGTAACGACTATTACACCAAGGAACACGTCATGGCTCTCGCCCCGCAACAACTCACCGGCATCCCTCACCAACTTGCCCTTGCGGGGCTCGCAAGCGAATCCATTTTGCGCGAGGCAATGACGGAGGCACTGACACGCAAGCAATCTTTCGTGCAAACGCTTGCCGATGGCAAAAAAATCGACATGAGCCGCGTGGCCGAGATTATTTCCATCGAATTTGGTCTGCCGCTCATTGACCTTGATAGCCTTGACACTCAACAACTGCCCTTGAATCTGCTCAAAGACGATACGATTCGTAAGTTTCAAGTCATCCCCCTGCGCCAACGCGGTAAAACGCTCCATGCCGTCGTCGCAGACCCGACCTTTCAGCAAGGCTTTGATGACATCCGTTTTGCCAGTGGCTTTGAAATTGACCCGGTGCTTGCGCCCGCCGACAAAATCAGGGCGATGATTGACAAATTGGTCGAGGGTCGCAGCGCCGCCAGCATGATGGCCGGTTTGGATGATGAGCTGGCACTGATGGAGGTTGGTGGAGATGACACCGCCTCTGCTCAAGTTCCGGAAAGCGAGGGCGACGAAGCTCCTGTCGTTAAATTCGTCAATAGCATCCTGCTGCAAGCCATTCAAAAAGGCGCCTCCGACATTCATTTTGAGCCTTACGAATTCACCTTCCGCGTACGCCTACGCATCGACGGCGATTTGCATGAAATCGTCTCCAGCCCGCAGCTCAAGGCCATGGCCGACCGCCTCACTGCGCGCGTCAAAGTCATGAGCCGCATGGATATTTCAGAAAAACGTATTCCACAAGACGGGCGCATCAAGCTGCAAGTCTCCAAAACACGCGCCATCGACTTCCGCGTCAACTCCTGCCCCACGCTGTTTGGGGAGAAAATCGTACTGCGTATTCTCGACCCATCCAGCGCCAAATTGGGTATTGATGCCTTAGGTTACGAGCCCTTTCAAAAGGAGCTGTATCTCAACGCACTCAAAAAACCCTACGGCATGATTCTGGTCACCGGCCCCACCGGCTCGGGTAAAACCGTGAGTCTGTACACGGGTCTGAACATCCTTAACGACGGTCAAAGAAACATCTCCACCGCCGAAGACCCGGCAGAAATCAACATGCCCGGCGTGAACCAGGTCAACGTAAACGCCAAAGTCGGCCTGACCTTTGCTAACGCTCTGCGCGCCTTCCTGCGTCAAGACCCGGACATCATCATGGTGGGTGAAATTCGTGACCTAGAAACCGCCGAAATCGCCATTAAAGCCGCGCAAACGGGGCACTTGGTTTTGTCCACCCTGCACACCAACGATGCGCCGCAAACGCTCACCCGCTTGGCCAACATGGGCGTTCCAACGTACAACATTGCCGCCTCGGTGTTGCTCATTATTGCCCAGCGCCTTGCGCGCAAACTCTGCCCCGCTTGCAAAGCCGAAGAAAAAATCCCCGCAAGCGAGCTATTAAAAGAAGGCTTTTCACAAGCCGATGTTGATGCCGGCATCACCATCTACAAACCCGTCGGCTGCGAGCTGTGCAACAACGGATACAAGGGGCGTACCGGTGTTTATCAGGTGATGCCCATTTCCAATGAAATGCAGCGTTTGATTATGGATGGCGCAAATTCGATTGGCCTCGCCGACCAAGCGAAAAAAGAAGGCATCCCCAATTTGCGTGAAGCCGGTTTACTGAAGGTTAAGGCTGGGGTTATCGGGCTTGAAGAGCTCAATAACGTCACCGTCGATTAAAATCACGCCGTCACAACATTCATGGGACTTACGCAAAAGCGTTCCAGCAAGGCAAAGTGCCGAAGACAGTACACGCAAAAGTACGGCGAGGCGCTTTAACGCCGCTGGGGCGGTTTTGCGTAAGTCCTAATTCATCAAAATGAGGCGTAGAATAAATACGTACGCAACACAGGGGAGTTTTTAAGACCATGCAGCCACGCACCATTACCAACAACGAAATCGTCCTCTCACCCAGTGACACGATTCAATCACGCACCGACACACGCGGTGTAATTACCCACGCCAATCCAACCTTTGCACGCATTGCCCACTACACTGTCGAAGAGCTGCTTGGACAACCCCACAATATCGTGCGCCACCCGCACATGCCGCGCAGTGCCTACGCCGTGATGTGGGACATGATCCAGCGCGGCGAAGAGTTTTTCGGCTTTGTCAAAAACCGCGCCAAAAACGGCGACCACTACTGGGTGTTTACCCGCGTAAGTGCGCGCCGCGATGCCAACAAGGACATCAACGGCTACATGTCCATTCGCGTTGCGCCCCCCAAACGTGAAGTGATCGCCGAATGGGATGACGTTTACGCGAAAGTGTGTGCCGTTGAAGCCGCCCTGCCTCGCGACCAGCAAGTTGCGGCAGGCACCAAGGCGATTGTGGATTATCTTGCCTCCAAAGGTCACAGCAACCTGACCAGCTATGTGATGACGCAGGTCTAATCGCGGCTCGGCTGCTAAACTAAGCGCATCGTTTATTGGTGCGCTTTTTTATGCCTTTTCACATCTATGTCGATTCCGATGCCTGCCCCAAAGTCATCAAAGACATTCTCTACCGCGCCGCCGAGCGTTTGAGTGTGCCTCTGACCTTAGTCGCCAATCGTCCGCTCTCGACACCGCGCTCGCCGCATATTCACAGCCTTGTCGTCCCTGGCGGTTTTGACGAAGCCGATAATGAAATTGTGCGCCGCGTGCAGGCGGGCGATTTAGTGATTACGGCTGACATCCCCCTCGCCGCCGGTGCGCTCGACAAAGGAGCACATGCGCTTAATCCACGCGGCGAGCGCTACACACCGGAGACCATCCGCGAGCGCCTGCGCATTCGCGACATGATGGAACAACTGCGCGACTCGGGCATACGCACTGGCGGCCCTGCCGCACTCAGCCAAGCCGACCGCCAAGCCTTTGCCAACCAACTCGACCGCTTTTTGCAGCAGCACACCCTATGAATCAGCCGCTTGAAATTTTACGCAGCGTATTTGGTTATGAAGCCTTCCGCTCGCCGCAAGATGAAGTCATATCAACCCTCATGGCAGGCGAAGACGCGCTGGTGCTTATGCCCACCGGCGGCGGCAAATCCTTGTGCTTCCAGATTCCGGCCTTGGCGCGTCCCGGCACGGGCATTGTCGTCTCCCCACTGATTGCGCTCATGCAAGATCAAGTCGCCGCCTTGCGCCAAGCTGGGGTGAGGGCTTGCGCCCTCAACTCCACACTCTCGCCCCATGAGGCGCGCCAAGTCGAACAACAACTGCTGATGGGCGATTTAGACCTCTTGTACATCGCCCCAGAACGCCTGCTCAACGGGCGCACCCTCGACTTACTCGAACAAGCCAACATCTCGCTGTTTGCCATTGACGAAGCGCATTGCGTGTCGCAATGGGGGCACGATTTCCGCCCGGAATACATCCAACTCTCGGCGTTGCACGAGCGCTTTCCGCATATTCCACGCATTGCCCTCACCGCCACCGCCGACGAACCGACGCGCCGCGAAATTATCAACAGGCTCGGCCTAGAAAACGCCCGCGTGTTTATCAGCAGCTTTGATAGGCCGAATATCCGCTACCGCATTGCCCAAGGCGACGGCGGCGCACGCGACAAACTCCTGCAATTTATCCGCGAAGAACATGCCAATGAAGCAGGCATTGTGTATTGCCTTTCGCGCAAAAAAGTCGATGAAACCGCCGAATGGCTAAGCAGCAAAGGCATTCCCGCACTGCCCTACCATGCTGGCCTGCCCGCAAGCACCCGCGAGCAACATCAAGCGCGCTTTCTGAAAGAGGAAGGCATCATCATGGTCGCGACCATTGCCTTTGGCATGGGCATCGACAAGCCGAATGTGCGTTTTGTCGCGCATCTCAACCTACCCAAAAGCGTAGAAGCCTACTACCAAGAAACCGGACGCGCCGGGCGCGATGGCCTGCCTGCCGATGCGTGGATGAGCTACGGCTTGCAAGATGTCATCACCCTACGCCAAATGATGGAAGCCTCCGAAGCCGACGCCACCCACAAGCGCGTCGAACAGCACAAGCTCGATGCCATGCTCGGCCTATGCGAAATGACCACCTGCCGCCGTCAAGCCCTGCTCGGCTATTTTGGCGAGCCATTGCCTAAGCCCTGCGGTAACTGCGACACCTGTCTTGAGCCCCCCGCCACCTGGGATGCCAGCATTCCGGCACAAAAAGCGCTCTCCTGCGTGCATCGCACAGGACAACGCTTTGGCGTGACCTATCTTGTCGATGTGTTGCTTGGCAAGATTGATGAGCGCATCCAGCGCAACGCACACGACAAAATCACCACTTTCGGTATTGGCAGCGAACATAACGCCACCGAATGGCGGAGCATTTATCGCCAGCTCATTGCTCGCGGCTTACTCACCGTGGACATCGAAGGTCACGGCGGCTTGCGTTTATCCGAGAGCTGCCGCCCCATTCTGCGCGGCGAAGAAGCGTTATGGCTGCGCCGCGAACTCCGCGCCACGCGTCAGAAAAAAACCGAACGCCAGCCACGCACCACACGCACGCTACCGCCGAATGCCGATCCGATTCTGTGGGAAGCTCTGCGCGCCAAACGCCGCGAACTCGCCGAAGAGCAAGGCGTACCGCCGTATGTCATTTTTCACGATGCCACCCTCATGGCTATGCTCGAAGCCCGCCCACAAACCTTAATGGCAATGAGCAATCTACCCGGCATTGGGGAGCGCAAGCTAGAAGCTTATGGAAAAGAGTTCTTACAAGTTATTAACCCGTCATAAATAGGACTTACGCAGAGTAGCGGTTTAACCCCTCCCCCTTGACGGGGGAGGGCTGGGGAGCGGGTGATGAAGTTAACGCAAATCTATGCTCTAGCAGAGCTTACCCCCCTCTCCCCAGCCCTCTCCCGCGAGGGGAGAGGGGGCTAAATCCAAGTTTTGCGCACGTCCTAATAATAAAAAAGGCCGCTCAACGCAGCCTCATCGACATAAAAAGAATCAGAAAATCAACGCATAATCACCACAGTGCGCCCTTCATCACGCCCCTGATTGTAATAATTCTGCCTACTGTCATGACGACGATCATCACGGCGATGTTCATGCCCACGATGATGCCCGCGATCACGATGACCATCCACCACAATCACATTCACCGGCGGGCGCTGGTAAGGACGATGATAATAATCCCGATCCACGACATAAACATCCCGACGCGGCGCGTTGTAGCGGTTGTTGTAGCCGTTGTCGTAGCCATAAGCATCTCGCTCGACATAGCGCGTGTTATTACTCGATGAAAGCGCCGCCCCGGTCGCCGCGCCAACTGCACCGCCGACCCAAGCTCCGTTATTGTGATCGATTTGATGCCCAACCACCGCCCCAACACCCGCACCAACCAGAGTGTCGTTGCCAGCAAAACTTGACGCGCTAAACAATGCGCTCAACCCCGCAAAAACCGCAGCGAACATTCTCATAACCCACCCCTTCAAATGATCGAAAAAACCACATAAAAGCCAATTAGCTTGCTGTACGCCACTAAGGCAAGATAGTGCGCCTAAAAGTTCGGCACTTAAAATTTCTGCTGAAAATAAATCCGTACATCACAAGCCCGAGCGACAACAAAGGTATCTTTTTAATCGCTCATCAACCCCCAAAAGTCATAGAAAAACATGCAGAACACCATCCAGCACAAACTCACCGCCGCCTTCCTACCCACCCATCTCGAAATCATCAACGAAAGCCATCGCCACGCCACGCGCGCCAGCAACTCGCACTTTCACATTACCCTCGTGAGCCATGCGTTTGAAAGCCAGGCGTTGCTGGCACGCCACCGTGCTGTCAACAAAGTGCTCGCCGACGAATTAGCCGGCGAGGTTCACGCCCTCACGCTCAACACGCTCACCCCTGACGAATGGGCAAACAGGGGTGGCATGGTCGCCGACTCGCCCAAATGCAAGGGCGGATCGGCCTCAATCAAGCCTTAGGCGGCACAAATCCCTCAGGAATGGTTGAGCCTTCTCCAAAAAAGAACTTCTCCATTTCCTGCTCCAAAAACTTGCGCGCTTTAGGGTCAACCGGCGTGAGGCGATACTCGTTAATCAGCATGGTTTGATGCTTGAGCCATTCCTGCCAGGCTTGTTTGCTCACATTCTCATAAATACGCTGCCCCAACTCACCAAAATACGTGGGGCGCTCAAGTCCTTCGGCCTCTTGCTTCAAACGGCTGCAATGCACTAAACGCATGGTCTACTCCTTAAAATTAACAACATTAAGACTTACGCAAAAGTGTTCCAGCAAGGCAAAGCGCCGAAGACAGTACAAGCACAGTACGGCGAGGCGGTTTTGCGTAAGTCCTAAACATATAAATCCAATAAACGGCGCACCGGCGCGGGCACGCCCACGATCTCCGATTGCTTGGGTTTATACCAGAGCAAAGCATCATCATCCATCACCAAGGCCGCAGGATTATTCCAGCGGGCACGGTGCGGGAAAATATCCAAGTGATAATGACTAAAAGTATGTCGCATCACGGGCAAGCATTCATCCGCTTCAATCGGTTCAATACCCGGAAAACACTCTCCCACGGAGGATTCTGGAAAACTATACAAGCCTGGCCAAATTCCCACCGGTGGACGGCGCTGCAGCAACACACCTCCCTCGCCCTCCACCAGCCACATCACCACTTGGCGCACCGGCAAAACCTTGCGCGGGCGCGGTGTGGGCAGCTCGCTCACCCGCCCGCTTTGCTTGGCTAGACAAAACTCCTCCTGCGGACAACGGATACAATCCGGATTGCGCGGCGTGCACAGCGTCGCGCCTAAATCCATCATGGCTTGCGTGTAATCCGCCGCCCGCGTGCTTGGCATCAAGCTTTCCGCATAGCGCCACAAAATGCGCTCAATGGCAGCGCTCCCCGGCCAACCTTCCAGCGCAAAATAACGCGCCAGCACACGCTTTACATTGCCATCCAGAATCGGCAAAGCCAAATCAAACGCCTGCGCCAACACTGCGCCCGCCGTCGAACGCCCAAGACCTGGCAAAGCCAAAGCCGCCGCAAAATCACGCGGAAAAATACCGCTATGTCGCTCAACGACTTGCTTAGCTGCCGCGTGCAACAAGCGCGCACGGCGGTAGTACCCAAGCCCCGCCCAATGCGCCAGCACCTCGTCCTCAGTCGCCCGCGCAAAGCTTGCCACATCAGGGAAACGCTGCATAAAGCGCAGAAAATACGGAATCACCGTTACCACTTGGGTTTGTTGCAGCATCACTTCCGACACCCAAACCCGCCAGACACGCTTTTCGGCATCGTTATCACAACTTTGCCAAGGCAAATCGTGCCGCCCAGCGTTCTGCCACCAGGCCAGCAAGCGTGCGGCAAACAGAGCCGCAGACTCAGGGGACACAGTTAAACTTGCACGGGAATCATTCATACCGTCATCATAGCCTTACACGTCTTTAACCTTTGAAAAATCCATCATGATCCAAGTGAAATTCTTTGCCAGCCTGCGCGAGCGCATGGGCAAGGCCGAATGCAGTATTCCTAGCGAACAAATTCACAACGTTAACGATGTATGGTCGAGCCTCGCTGACTTTGCCATGCCCGCGAATATTCTTGTCGCCATCAATCACGAGTACGTCGGGCGCGACCATGCGGTGCGTGATGGCGATGAAATCGCTTTTTTTCCGCCGGTCACGGGCGGCTAAACCGCGCGTCATCATCGTGTAACTTGCCTGCGTTTAGGTAGCCACAAGCCTTGATTGAGCACACGCCAACTTTAACGCCTATATTCGTAGGACTTACGCAGAATAGTTGCTTTACTCCCTCCCCCTTGACGGGGGAGGGTTGGGGAGAGGGTGAGGTTGTGGCGCAAGTCTATGCTCTGGCAATGCCCCCTCTCCCCAGCCCTCTCCCGCGAGGGGAGAGGGGGCTAAAGCCAAGTTTTGCGTAAGCCCTGATTCAAACCAAGCATTCAAACACAACGATGGAGAACCACCATGAGCCTGATTAAAAAGCACCTCAAAACCCGCCCCGTATGCAAAGCCACCTTCACCCTTGCAGCAGAAGCAGCGAGCAGTCAAAAAAGCGTTTGGCTAATGGGCGATTTCAACGATTGGCAAGAAAACACCCTCCCCATGAAAAAGAAAAAAGACGGCTCATGGAGCTTGGAAATCGAACTTGAACCCGGCCGTGAATACCAATTTCTCTATCATCTTGGCGAAAAACGCTTTCTCAACGATGATGCGCCCGATGCCCGCACGCCCAACCCGTTTGGCACGGGCGAAAACTCCATTATCCGTACCTAAATCATAAGGAACATCCATGAGCACTCTCGTCGATCAACTCAATAGCGATTTTGGCCTCACCCAAGCGCATGGCACGACACTAAGCTTTATTGAAGGCGAAGCGAATCTCCCTATCGCCATCTTGCGCACCGCCCATGCCGAAGCCCGCGTCATGCTGCAAGGCGCACAAATCACGCACTACCAAGTCGGCAATCAAGCGCCCATTATCTGGGTGAGCGAAGAAGCCAAAGCCACCCCTGGCAAAAGCCTGCGCGGCGGCGTTCCCGTCTGCTGGCCGTGGTTTGGCGCAGGTTGCGAGGGTCAGCCTGCGCATGGTTTTGCGCGCAACGTGAACTGGCAAGTCGCAAGCTCCAAGGCCGACGACAACTCTGTCACCCTCATCCTTGAACTCTTGCCGAATGAAATCAGCACTCAATATTGGCCGCATGATTTCCGCCTAAGCTTAGAAGTGCATCTTGCCGACAGCCTGAAAATGACTCTTATGACCGAACATCGCGGCACGACAAATTGCAGCATTACCCAAGCACTGCATACCTATTTGCGCGTGGGCGACATTGCACAAGTGAGCATTAGCGGCCTTGCTAATACCGCCTTCCTCGACAAAACCCGCGACATGCTGCCCGACATTCAAAGTGAGGCGATCTTGCGCCTTGGCAGCGAAACCGATCGCGTGTACCTCGACACTGAATCCGAAGTCATTGTGGAAGATGCCGCCCTGCAACGCAGCATCCATGTGCGCAAACAAGGCAGCCGCTCGACCGTGATCTGGAATCCGTGGGACGAAAAAGCCGGCGGCTTCCCTGACATGCGCAGTGATGAATACGCGCAAATGCTCTGCGTAGAAACCACCAACGCCGCCGATGATGTGGTGCAACTCGCGCCAGGCGAAACGCACTGCATGGTGAGCGAAATCTTAGTGACCCCGCTTTAAGCCAAAACAGCCAGCCTAAGCCTTGTAGCCTGGATGGAGCGCAGCGAGAATCCGGGGAAGCCGCGTACTTAGCAAGACTTGCCCCGGGTTAGCACCCGGGCTACAGAACCAAGCAATAAAAAACCCCGCTGGAAAATCTCTTTCCGGCGGGGTTTTTTGTGAGTACAACTTAAAGCGTGAACAAAGCTCAATTAACGCTGACGCGCTTTGAAACGTGGGTTGCTCTTGCAAATAACATACACTTTGCCGCGACGACGCACGATTTGGCAATCTTTATGGCGAGTCTTGGCGGATTTAAGGGAAGACAGAATTTTCATGTCACGACATCTCAAAATTTTTGGGGCGGGCTTTACGACTTTTCGGTCGGTTTTTTTACATCCAGAACACCCAAAAGGCGTGTACCGAACAAACAAGGGCGCAGATTGTAGCGAACAAGACAATTTCATTCAAGAACTTATCAGCCCGTTGCTCGCCCACAACGGCGCATGTCTCGCCCAAGCGCGCGAAATTATCGCTACAATGCAGTTTCTTCTAAAATTTTGCAGCGCATCCTTGCATGAGCCACACCATCGTTCTCGCCACCGGCAACGCCGGAAAAGTCATTGAATTCAATAGCCTACTCACTGGTCTTGGCCTACACATTCGCCCGCAATCGGACTTTGGCGTTATTGAAGCCGAAGAAACTGGCCTAAGCTTTATTGAAAATGCCATCATCAAAGCCCGCAACGCAGCCAAACATACCGGCCTGCCCGCCATGGCCGACGACTCCGGCATTGAAGTCGATGCACTCAATGGCGCACCCGGCATTTATTCGGCGCGCTACGCCGGACTGAACAAAAGTAGCGCGGACAACAATCGCAAACTCCTCGAAGCCCTCGGCGACACCCCACAAGAACAACGCACGGCACGCTTTCAATGTGTCATGGCCTACATGCGCCACGCCGAAGACCCCACCCCGATGATTGCCCAAGGCACTTGGGAAGGCCGCATTCTTGGCGCTGCACGCGGTGAGCACGGTTTTGGTTACGACCCGATTTTTTGGGTTCCCACCCACGACTGCAGCGCCGCCGAATTGCCCGAAGCAATTAAAAACACCCTCAGCCACCGCGCGCTTGCTCTGCAAAGCCTGCTCGCGCAAATTAAAGGCTCGCATGTTTAACTTCAGCAGCCTGCCGCCGCTTGCGCTCTACATCCACATTCCTTGGTGCGTGCGCAAATGCCCCTACTGCGACTTCAACTCGCACGAAGCACCGCAAACTTTGCCCGAATTTGAATATGTCGATGCCCTATTGCGCGATTTAGAGCAAGACTTGCCACTGGCATGGATGCGCCCCATCACCAGCATTTTTATTGGCGGCGGCACACCCAGCCTGTTTTCCGCCGAAGCGCTCGATAGGCTTTTTTCCGGCCTGCGCGCCCGCCTCAAACTTCTGCCCGACATTGAAATCACCCTAGAAGCCAACCCCGGCACGGTTGAAGTTAGCAAATTCCGCGACTTCCGCGCCCTAGGCATCAACCGCCTGTCCATCGGGGTACAAAGTTTTAACGACACCCAACTTCAAGCCCTAGGCCGCATACACGGCGGACGCGAAGCCATTGCCGCCGCCGAAGCCGCCCATGCGGCAGGTTTTACCGACTTCAATCTTGACCTGATGCACGGCCTGCCTAAGCAAAGCATCGCCGATGCAGAAGCCGATATGAGGCAAGCCATCGCGCTCGCCCCCACGCATATTTCCTACTACCAACTCACCCTCGAACCCAACACCTATTTCTACAACCATCCGCCCAGCCTACCCGATGACGAACACCTCGCCGACATCGAAGAAGCCGGTCAATCCTTGCTCACCCAAGCGGGCTATGCGCAATACGAAGTTTCCGCCTACGCCAAGCCCGCAATGCGCTGCGCACACAATCTTAACTACTGGGAATATGGCGATTATTTAGGCATAGGCGCGGGGGCGCACGGCAAAATCACCCTCCCCGCCGAACAACGCATCCTGCGTCGCGCACGCATCAAAAACCCACGCGACTATCAAGCCCATGCTGGCACGCCTTCCGCCTACAGCGAAGAGCAGCCCAAAGTGCGTGATGCCGCGTTTGAATTCATGCTCAATGCCCTGCGCCTCAAGAACGGCTTTGCGCCGCATTTATTCCAAGAACGCACTGGCATCCCATTAAGCCGCATCCAAAGCGCCATGCAGCAGGCCGAAAAAGACGGCCTGCTCGACTGGAGCATCCAACGCATTGCCGCCACACCTCACGGCTGGCGCTATCTCAATGATTTGATGCAGCACTTCTTGCCTGAAAGCTAATTAGGACTTACGCAGAATGACGTTTTTACCCCCTCCCCCTTGATGGGGGAGGGTTGGGGAGAGGGTGGGGAAGCTGGTATAAGCCTATGATTTGGCATGTGCTCTCGCCCCCTCTCCCCAACCCTCTCCCGCGAGGGGAGAGGGGGCTAAATCAGGATTTTGCGTAAGTCCTACGAACAACCAAGCCAAAACATAATACTTGCCAAAAAGCCCCAAGCCGTGAATAATCCCCGCCTTCTTATCAGTCCGATCATTGTGATTGGTCGATACACCCTATAAGGCACTCACCATGAAACCCGATATTCATCCTAACTACCGCCCCGTCGTATTCACCGACTTGGCCAGCGGCTTTAGCTTTTTGACCCGTTCCACCATTTCCGCCAAAGAAAAAATCGTTTGGGAAGATGGCAAAGAATACCCACTGGTCAAGTTGGAAGTGTCCTCCAAGTCACACCCCTTCTTTACTGGCGAGCAAAAGAACATCAACACCGCCAAGCAAGTGGACAAGTTCAACAAGCGTTTCGGTCGCTAATGTTGCACCCCGCCTTCATGGCTCTAAGGGCATCCATCACGGGTGCCCTTTTGTTATTTAGCCTATCCGCATTCGCCTTCAACTGCCCTGCGGATCGCATCGACGAACAGGTGCGCGTGATAAGCGTCTCCGACGGCGATACGCTGCGCCTGGCGGATGACCGCCGTGTACGCATTATCGGCATTAATACGCCGGAACTGAGTCACGATGGCCGCCCCGCCGAACCGCTTGCGCAAGAAGCCCGTGACTTCCTGCAAAAACTCATACGCACAAGCAACAACCGCGTGGGTTTACGCCTAGGCGACGAAGGACACGACCGCCATGGCCGCGTCCTCGCGCATGTTTTTCTGGACAACGGTTCGAGCGTCGAGGCACAAATCCTCCAGCAAGGCTTAGCCACGCGCGTTGCCATTCCGCCCAACGTGTGGGGGCAAGAGTGCTTCGCACAAGCCGAGCGCGAAGCACGCCAAGCTGGGCGCGGCATTTGGGCGCTCCCCGCCTATCGCTCCCCTATTGATAGCCGCAAACTACCGAGCGATGTCACTGGATACATCCTGCTCCAAGGCCGTGTAGAAAAAGTAGGCAGCAGCCGTCATGCCCAATGGATTAACTTAGAGGGCGGCGTGGCGCTTAAAATCGACCACGACCTTATGCCCTATTTTGCGTCGATTGACCTAAAAAAACTTCAGGGCAAGCGCATTGAAGCACGCGGCTGGCTCACCCGCCCCGGCGAGAAAAGCCCACGCATTCGGCTGACGCATCCGACGATGCTCCAGATTTTGGATTAAATTTTTAGGGCTAACGCAGAATGACAGAGTTAGCCTAAGCCCTATTAAGTAAGTTAGGACTTACGCAAAACTTGGATTTAGCCCCCTCTCCCCTCGCGGGAGAGGGTTAAGGAGAGGGGGTACAAACTTTGCCAGAACATAGACTTGCACCAACTTCACCACCCTCCCCCGTCAAGGGGGAGGGAGTTAAACAACCAATTTGCGTAAGTCCTAAGTAAGTAATCCATATCTGTGACCTCTGTGACCTCTGTGGCAAAAAAATCAAAAGGAACACCCCATGACTGACCCCAAACAAGCCGCACTCGACTACCA
>JBFXGB010000015.1:0-34272 GCA_050178405.1 Halothiobacillaceae bacterium | reverse complement strand
GCCCCCCCCCCCCCCCCCCCCCCCCCCCCCCCCCGGGGGGGGGGGAGCTTTTCCCGTCAAACTTTGCCAGCGTTTACGCCAATCACCCCCTCGCACGCGGTCTAGCCTATGCTCAAGGCGTGCCGGTGCATGATCTGCCAGAAACGTTGGAAGAATGCGCCGAAATGCACGGAAATGCGCTCATCGTGTTGGATGATCTTGTTGAGCCTTATCAGGACGGCGATTTTGACGACTGGCAGGCCACGCTCGAAGGGCTAGAAGCGCGCTGGTTTGCGCCTTTGTGGACGGCGCTTGCGCAAGGGCGCGTGCGCGAGTTTAACCTCGACACGGGGGCTGCGCGTTTTGAGTTTAAGTCAGCCTATCGCTGGCGACTGTGGCGGCGTGAACGCGCTTTGGAGCAGCAATGCGCAGCCAGCGTTTAATCCGCCGTCGTGAGGCCGCCGCCGCTGTGAGCTTGCCGGACTTGAATCCCGTGCTGGCGCGTTTGCTTGCGGCGCGGGGCGTTGTTGCAATGGATGAGCTTGATTTGAGCATGAACCGCCTGCATCCACCGCGCAGCTTGTCGGGCATTGCGCAGGCGGCAAGTATTCTGGCGGATGCCATCGAAGGCGGGCAACGCATCCTGATTGTGGGCGATTTCGATGCCGATGGTGCAACTAGTACTGCACTGTCGGTGCGCGTACTTAAAGCCTTTGGCGCGAAAGAGGTGCGTTATCGCGTGCCCAATCGCTTTGATGACGGCTATGGCTTAACGCCGGAAATTGTTGCCTCCGAAGCGCATTGGCAGGCCGATGTCTTGATGACCGTGGACAACGGCACAACGGCCTTGGCGGGCGTGGCAGCGGCCAAAGCAGCGGGAATGCGCGTGGTGGTGACCGATCACCATTTGGCAGGCGCAGAGTTGCCATTGGCGGATGCGCTGGTCAATCCGAATGTGGCGGGCGATGCGTTTCCGAGCAAGCATTTGGCGGGCGTGGGCGTGGCGTTTTATGTGTTATCCGCCGTGCGTGCCGAATTAACGCAGCGCGGCTGGTTTGCGCGTATGGGCATAGAGCCGCCGAATTTGGCGCGTTATCTCGATTTGGTGGCGCTCGGTACGGTGGCCGATGTCGTGCCGCTGGATCAGAATAATCGCGTGCTGGTTGAGCAGGGCTTGCAGCGCATGCGCGCAGGGCAAGCCGTGCCGGGGATTTTGTCTTTGCTTGCGGTCAGCGGGCGCGACTTTCGGCGGATTGTGGCAAGTGACTTGGGCTTTGGGGTCGGCCCGCGTTTGAATGCCGCAGGACGCATGGAAGATATGTCGATTGGCATTCAATGCTTGCTTGCCGACACGCCGGAGGTGGCGCGGCGACTGGCCGAGGAGCTGCATCAGCTCAACGCGCAACGCCAGAGCGTCGAAGCCGACATGCAGCAGCAGGCACTGGTGATTTTGCAGCAGTTAAGCGCCCGTTTGAGTGACGATGACATGCCGCGTGGCGTGTGCCTGTTCGATGCCGACTGGCATCAGGGCGTGATTGGTATTTTGGCTTCGCGCATCAAGGAGCGCCTGCATCGTCCGGTCATTGCCTTTGCGCCGGATGGCAATGGCAATATCAAAGGCTCGGCGCGCTCCATTCCCGGCCTGCATTTGCGCGATGCGCTGGAAGAGGTCGATGCGCAAAACCCGGGTCTGATTCAGCGTTTCGGTGGTCACGCCATGGCCGCGGGCTTGCAAATGGCGCAAGCAAACTTCACCGCTTTTGCTGTAGCGTTCGATGAAGTGGTGCGGCGCAAGGTGGCTGAAGAAGACTGGCAAGGCGTGCTGCTCACCGACGGCGCGCTCGAACCTCATGAGATGACGCTGGAGCTGGCAGAAACTCTGCGCTACGCCCAACCCTGGGGGCAGCACATGCCCGAACCGGTGTTTGATGATGTGTTCCGCGTGCTGGACAAGCGCCCGATGGGGCAAGCGGGCAATCACTGGAAACTCAGCCTTGCGCATCGTGCAGGCGGGTCGAATTTCGAGGCGGTGATGTTTAATGTGCAAGCCGATGAATTGCCCGCAGGCGAGCATTGGCGCGTGGCTTATCGGCTGGATGTGAACGAATTTCGCGGCAACCGGCGCTTGCAGTTAATGGTGGAGCAGGCGGAGGTGGCTTGACAGTCGCTCTTAATCGATAAAGACTAGTTACGTGACTAGTTATTAAGGAAGCTCCCATGCACACATGGCCTGTTCAAGATGCGAAAGCGCGTTTTAGTGAATTTCTGGATGCTTGTCTTGCGGAAGGGCCGCAAATGGTGACCCGGCGCGGTGCGGAAGAGGCCGTGCTGGTGCCCGTGCACGAGTGGCGACGTTTGCAGGCGGCTGCACGCCCATCCCTCAAGCAATTACTCCTCTCTGAGTACGCACGTAGTGATTTGATTTTGCCGGAGCGCGGGCGGGTGAAACGCCGCAGCGTGGAGCCGATACTGTGATTTCTGGATATTTGCTGGATACGAATGTGGTTTCAGAATTGCGCAAAAAACGCCCACACGGTGGGGTGGTCGCTTGGCTGGAATCCATTGATGATGCCCAACTGTATTTGTCGGCGGTTACTTTGGGTGAGATACAGGCGGTTATTGAATTGACGCGAGAGCAAGTACCTGAAAAAGCGAGCGAAATCGAAAGCTGGTTAGAGTTGTTGGCAGGTGCCTACAATGTCTTGCCGATGGATGCCGCGTGTTTCAGGGCATGGGCGCGGCTTATGCACCGCACATCCGATACGTTGTATGAAGATGCCATGATTGCTGCGACGGCGAAAGTACACGGCTTGGTTGTCGCTACAAGAAACGAGGCAGATTTCAATGCGCTTGGGGTGAAGGTGTTTAATCCGTTTGCATCAGATGGGGGATATCTGAGTTAAGCGGGTTCATACGCATAGACTGATTAAGGCTGCTCATAAACCCATTGCAATACCGCATCCTGCACCTTGCTGCCTACGCCTAGCTGTACGCCGGGTTCGTTGTGTAGGACGGCGACGATGTAGGCTTGGCCGCTGCGCGAGTACATGAAGCCTGCGATGGCGCGGGTGCCGTTGAGGGTGCCGGTTTTGAGTTGGGCGCGGCCTTGAATGTCTTCGTCTTTCAAGCGTTTGCGCACCGTGCCGTCGATGCCGACGATAGGCAAAGAGGCGGAAAATTCGAGCATGGTCGGGCTGCGGTAAACGTGCATGAGCAAGTCGCCGAGCTGGCGGGGGCTGATGCGGGCTTCGCGGGATAAGCCTGAGCCGTTGCCAAGCTCAAAGCCCGGCCAGCTTAGTTTGTTTTCGGTAAGCCAAAGATCAATCGCACGCTTCCCTTTTTCCGGGGTGGCGGGTGCGCCGAGTTTTTTTGCGGCGACGGAGAGTAGCAGTTGGCGCGCCATGACGTTGCTGCTGAGTTTGTTCATCGGGATGATGATGTCGGCAAGCGGGCGGGATTGGTAGGTGTAATACAGTTGGGCTTTGGCGGGCGTGGGGGCGACGCGGACGTTGCCGTTAAAGCTGCCGCCTTGCTGTGCCCACATGCTGCTAAATGCGCCGAGCAGCATGTTTTCGGGCGGGACGACGACGCGGTACATGTCTTTTTCGCCGCAGTTTGGGTTGAGGTTGCCGCTAAATTCGATGACGGTTTCAGTCGATGTGGATATGACATCGACTTTAGGATCGGCGCAGCCTGCTTTTTTGGAGGTTTTGACGTTGTTTGCAATGCGCATTCCAGGGATGGGAAGCTCGCTTTGGATGTTTAAGCGGCGGCTTGCGGGGTCGGGGCTTAGCATGAAGCGCGTGGCGCGTTGGTTGAGTAAAAGTGCGTCGGGCAGGGCGTTGTAGGCGCGATAGGGGGCGTTATCAAAGGCGGCGGGGTCTTCGAGCGGTAGGCTGAAAAAGCTGTTATCGAGCACCAAATTGCCATCAATGGTGTGCAGCCCTTTTTTGCGCAGGTCTTGGATCAGCGCCGCGAGGTCTTCGGTAAAAAACATCGGGTTGCCGTAGCCTTTGAGGATAATGTCGCCTTTGAGCACGCCGTTAATGACGGGTTTGCTGACAAAAACTTCCGTCGGCCAGGTGTAGTTTGCGCCCAAGATGTCGAGTGCCGCCGCTGTGGTGACGAGCTTCATCACCGAGGCCGGGTTTTGTGGGCGGTCGGCATTCCAGCTTAAAAGCGGTGTGTCGCTGTTAACCGCCTGTACCCAGATGCCCAAGGTGGTGGGGGAGGAGTTGTTGGCAAGCAGGGTGTCTTCGACTTCGGCAGGAAGCTCGGCATAGGCGGTGAAGTCGGCAGCATAAGCAGCATGAGCAAGGGGCAGAAGCAGCAGAAATGCAAGGAGTCGTTTAAGTGTGTTCATGGGCGCACACTCTAGCGTTGAGAAGGCTAACAGGCTAGTCTTGTACGTTTTAATTTTGTCGAGGTTCGGTCATGTCGCTGGATAATGTGAGTTTGAATAAAAAGGCCAATTTGTATTTTGATGGCAAAGTAGTGAGCCACGGTTTTACCCTGCCAAATGGTCAGAAGGCGACGTTGGGCGTGATTTTTCCAGGGTGCTTCCGTTTTAATGTGCAAGCGCCGGAGTTGATGGAAATTACCGCAGGCGCGTGCCGAGTGAATGTTGGCGAAGCCGGTTGGCAGGATATGGTTGCGGGCAGCGTGTTTAATGTGCCGGAAAATGGTTTTTTTGATATTGAAGTCGTGGAAGGCACGGCGGAATATCAGTGTACGTTTGGTTAAGTTTTTGAAGGTAAGCCACAGAAGACTCAGAGCGCACAGAGAAATAAAGGAACTTCTAAAGGCCGTCATCGCGAGGAGCGAAGCGACGTGGCGATCTATGAGTCTTGATAAAACGTCGAGTTATAGATTGCTTCACTTCGCTCGCAAAGACGATGCAGGGGTTTTAACGGTTCCCATAAGTCTTGGTGCTTGGTTCAATTTGGCTTTTCATTCTCTGTGTGCTCTGTGAACTCTGTGGCTAAAGAATAAAATGTTAGAAATCAATCCTATTTTGAATGAAATCAAAGACCTGCAAGAGCGCGCTGGCGCTCTGAGGGGGTATCTTTGACTACGATCTCAAATCTGAGCGTCTCGAAGAAGTTTTAAGAGAGCTCGAAGACCCAAGCCTGTGGAATAATCCGGACACCGCGCAGGCGTTGAATAAAGAACGCGCTGCGTTGGAGGCCGTGGTGCATACCTTGAGCGATTTGGATGCTAGCTTGGCGGATGCCGCTGAGCTGGTGCAAATGGCGGCCGAAGAAGATGACGAAGCCAGTGTGCAATCGGTGGCTGACGATGTAGCGACGCAGCGCGCCAAGGTCGAAAAACTCGAATTCCGCCGCATGTTTTCCGGCGAAGCCGATGCCAGCAATGCCTTTTTGGATATTCAGGCGGGCGCAGGCGGCACGGAAGCCCAAGACTGGGCGAGCATGATTTTCCGTATGTATCTGCGTTGGGCGGAAAAACGCGGCTTCAAAACCGAGATTTTGGAAGTCTCTGATGGCGACGTGGCGGGGATTAAATCCGCCTCGATTCGGGTGGAAGGCGAATATGCTTACGGCTGGCTGCGTACCGAAACCGGCGTGCATCGTCTGGTGCGCAAGTCGCCGTTTGACTCGGGCAACCGCCGCCACACTTCATTTTCGTCAGTGTTTGTCGCGCCGGAAGTGGACGATAGTTTTACGATTGAAGTCAATCCAGCGGATTTGAAGGTGGATGTGTACCGCGCTTCCGGTGCGGGCGGGCAACACGTCAACCGTACCGAATCCGCCGTGCGTTTTACGCATATTCCGACGGGCGTGGTGGTGGCCTGCCAGACGCAGCGTTCGCAGATTCAAAACCGCGAAACGGCGATGAAAATGCTCAAAGCCAAGCTCTACGAGCTGGAGGTGCAAAAGCGCAACGCGGTGGCGCAAGCGCTGGAAGATACCAAGTCGGACGTGTCTTGGGGCAACCAGATTCGCTCGTATGTGCTCGATCAGTCGCGCATCAAAGACTTGCGCACGGGTTATGAGGTCGGCAACACCCAAGCAGTGTTAGATGGCGATTTGGACGGGTTTATTGAGGCTAGTCTAAAGAGTGGGCTGTAAGCTAGACTAATGCGCATAAGTCATGTGCATGAGGAATGAGGTCATGGGGATTGCGATCTACGACGAAAGCGCCGCTAAGCAGTCGGCGAATCTTTCTATCAACAGCGACTTGCTGCGTCAGGCGCGCGAACTCAAGTTGAATATTTCTCGTGCAGCGGAGGAAAAGCTGGCTGAACTGGTTCGTGCCGAGAAGGAGCGCCAATTACGCGAGGAGTTGGCGGAGTCTTTCAAGGCTTATAACGAGTTTGTTGATAAGCATGGTCTTTTTAGTGATGGCATGAGAACGTTTGGTGTCTAGTCAGTTTGATGTTTACCACCATCCCGATGAGCGACGCGGTGGTTATCCTTTACTGGTTTGTCTTCAGTCGGATATCGCGGGCGTCGCAAATACCGTCGTTATCGCGCCGCTTACCCCGTTGAGCACGGTGGATGCACTCAATCCACGAGCTTTTCCCGAGGTTGTCTTCGAGGGGCGCGCTTACCGGGTGATGATCCCTCAACTCGCCGCTGTTCCGCGCAAACTTCTCAAAGCGTACGCGGGTAACCTTCTGGGTGAGCGAGATAAATTACTTGCCGCGATTGATCTTCTTTTTACTGGAATTTGAAATTAAATGTCTGAACTTGAAACTCCGCTGATTGACGAAAACCATCTTATTGCCGAGCGCCGCGCCAAGCTTGCGCGTATCCGCGAGCAGGGAGTTGCTTTTCCAAGCGACTTCCGCCGTAACGTGGTGGCGGGTGAATTACACGCTGAATATGGCGAGAAGGATAAAGAGTGGTTTGAAGCCAATCCGCCGGTGCGTGCGATTGTTGCCGGGCGCGTAATGGCCAAGCGCATTATGGGCAAGGCGAGTTTTATTGCCGTGCTCGATATGTCGGGGCGCATTCAGTGCTACCTCACCCAAGCAGATTTGGGCGAGGTGTATGAGGACTTCAAAACTTGGGACATCGGCGACATTGTGGGCGTGGACGGGCGTTTGTTCCGTACCAACAAGGGCGAGTTGTCGATTCATGCCGAGAGTGCGCGTTTATTAACCAAGTCCCTGCGCCCGCTGCCGGATAAATTCCACGGTCTGACCGATACCGAACAGCGTTATCGCCAGCGTTATGTGGATTTGATTATGAATGAGCCGGTGCGCGAGACCTTCCGCGTGCGTACCAAGGCGATTAAATATATCCGCGATTTTTTGGATGCACGCCAGTTTCTGGAAGTCGAAACGCCGATGATGCACGTCATTCCAGGCGGCGCGGCGGCAAAACCCTTTGTCACCTTCCACAATACGTTGGATATGGAACTGTTCCTGCGCATTGCGCCGGAGTTGTATCTCAAACGTCTGGTCGTCGGCGGTTTTGAGCGTGTGTACGAAATTAACCGCAATTTCCGTAACGAAGGCTTGTCCACGCGACACAATCCTGAGTTCACCATGATTGAGTTTTATCAGGCTTACGCCGATCACAACGATTTGATGAACCTGACCGAAGAGCTGCTGCGCGGCTTGGCGCTGCATGTGTTGGGCACAACCGAAGTGCCGTATCAGGGTGAGGTGTATGATTTTGGCTCAAGCTTTACGCGCATGACGGTCAAGGAAGCGATTTTGCGCTTCAACGACGGCGTGAGCATGGGCGATTTGGACGATGACACGCGCTGCCGTGCGCTTGCTGCCAAGTTGGGAATCAAGCTCAAGGACAGCTACGGCTTGGGCAAGGTGCAGATTGAGATTTTTGAGTATACCGCCGAACATTTGCTGAAAAATCCGACGTTTATTACCGAGTACCCTGCGGAAGTCTCGCCACTTGCACGGCGCAATGATGCGAATCCGATGGTGACGGATCGTTTTGAGTTTTTCATTGGCGGGCGCGAGATTGCCAATGGCTTCTCCGAGTTGAACGATGCCGAAGACCAGGCCGAGCGCTTTATGCAGCAGGTGGCGGAAAAGGATGCAGGCGATGATGAGGCCATGCACTTTGATGCGGACTACATCCGCGCGCTGGAGCACGGCTTACCGCCGACGGCGGGCGAGGGGATTGGTATTGACCGTTTGGTCATGCTGCTGACCGATTCGCCGTCGATTCGGGATGTGTTGCTGTTCCCGCATATGCGGCCTGAGTGAGGTTGACACCTTTTCGAGTTGAGGCTGTTAGCTGAGGAGGGATGGTGGCATGAGCTTGGAAGTCATTGTTGGGGCGGTTTTATTTGTCGTGTTTGTTGTTTACGTCTTGTGGCCGAAGCCCAAGCCGAAGGAAAAACACTTTACATGCGCTCGCTGCAAAGCGGTTTCTCTTCATAGCGCACGCACGATAGAGGCTTGGCGCAACAAGAAAAAAAGCTTTTATTGTTCAGCGTGTCATCAAAAGTGGTTGAGTTCGCAGCCAAAGCCGCAGCCACAACTTCAGCGTGTGCGGCATCAGTCTAGGCAATCTGCCGGATGTTTGTCTGTCATTGTTGTTATGGTGTTGCCTGCGCTGCTGATTGGCGGCGTGTATTGGCTTGTTTGATATTCCGTGTACGTTTCAACAAATACATCTCTCCGCGACTTAAATACCTTCCGCGTCGATGCGCGGGCGCGGTATTTCGTTTCACTGGAAACGCCTGAAGACATTCCCGCGTTCCTCTCGGACGGGCGTTTTCATGGGTTGCCGCGCCTGATTTTGGGCGGGGGTAGCAATATTCTGCTGCGTGATGATTTTTCCGGTGTGGTGCTGCATGTCGCGCTCAAGGGCATTGAGCTTTTGGGCGAGGACGAGGTGTATCGTTACCTTGCCGTTGCAGCGGGCGAAAACTGGCATGATCTGGTGCGCTATACCGTCGAACAGGGCTGGGCGGGGTTGGAGAATCTATCTTTGATTCCCGGTACGGTGGGCGCTGCGCCGGTGCAGAATATTGGTGCATATGGGGTGGAGTTTGCCGAGCTGTGTCATGCCGTGGATGTGGTCGATATGGCATCAGGCGAGACTGGGGTGATTGCGGCGGAGGATTGTCGTTTTGCCTACCGTGATAGTCGTTTCAAACAAGAGCCTGGGCGCTATTTGATTACTTCGGTGTTGCTCAAACTGCCCAAGACCTTTGTGCCCAAGCTGGATTATCCGGGATTGCGCGAGGCGTTGGCAGATGGAAAGGTCACGCCGCTTTCGGTGTCGGACGCGATTATTGCGGTGCGGCGGAGTAAGTTGCCGGGATTAGAAGCCGATCAGCCGGGCAGTGCGGGCAGTTTTTTTCAGAACCCAATGATTAGCCGTGAACAGGCGGCGAAATTGCGTGAATTGCATTCAAACATGCCGCAATGGGTAGTTGGTGAGCAGGTTAAGCTGTCGGCGGCGTGGTTGATTGAGCAATGCGGCTGGAAGGGGCGCAGGCTGGGCGATGCGGGGGTGTACGATAAGCACGCGCTGGTGTTGGTCAATTATGGCCAGGCGAGCGGCGCGGCGTTGTGGAATCTGGCGGAGCAAATCATGCAGAGTGTACAAGCGCGCTTTGGTGTAAGTTTGCAGCCTGAGCCGGTGGTGATTCCGTGTGCGGCTCAGTCGAAAGGATTTTCGTAGGTGCGGGCTTTCGCCAGCTTCGCGTTAATTTATTCGCACAATGTCAGCGCCGTGTGCGAATGAATTCGCACCTACATCGAAAGACGTTCCTTTTTTTGCGTAAGTACAATGAACATCAACCCCCCACTTTTAAGCGTTAAAAACCTGCATTTGAGCTTTGCCGTGCCTATCGTGACGGGTACTCACGAGCGCGAGGTGTTGCGTGGGGTGAGTTTTGATGTTCCTGCGGGCGGGCGGGTGGCTCTGGTGGGGGAGTCGGGTTCGGGTAAATCGGTTACGGCGTTGGCGATTTTGCGTTTGCTAGATAGCTCACTTGCTCGGCTGCATCGTGGCGAGGTGATGTTTAACGGGCAGCCCTTGCTCAATTTGCCCGAGAACAAAATGCGTGCCATTCGCGGGCGCGAGATTGGCATGATTTTTCAGGAGCCAATGAGTGCGCTTAACCCGCTGCATCCTATCGGTAAGCAGATTGGCGAAACCTTGATGGTGCATGAGGGCATGAGCAAGGCGCAGGCGCGGGTACGGGCGATTGAGCTTTTGGAGCGCACGGGGATTCGTGAGCCGCAAAGGCGGGTCGATGCGCTGCCGCATGAGTTGTCTGGCGGGCAGCGTCAGCGGGTGATGATTGCCATGGCACTTGCCTGCCGTCCGCGTTTGCTGATTGCCGATGAACCGACTACGGCGCTGGATGTGACCGTGCAGGCGCAGATTTTGGAATTGCTGGCCGATTTACAGCGCGAAATGAATCTGGCCGTGTTGATGATTACCCATGATTTACCGCTGGTGCGTCGTTTTGCCGAAGATGTGGTGGTGATGCGGCATGGCGAGGTGGTGGAGCATGGCGCTGTGGAGGCGGTGTTTGCGCATCCTGAACATGCTTACACGCGCTTGTTGCTGGACAGTGCGCCGGTGCGTGATTTGGTGGCCAAGCCTGCGACGGAGGCCGCGCCGGTGCTGGAGGCGCAGGCGGTGGGGTGTGTGCGCGCTGGGCAGGATGGCGGTTGGTTCAAACGCGCTACGCCGATTGTCACTTTGCACAATGTGAACCTGCGCTTGGGTGCGGGCGAGACATTGGGCGTGGTGGGTGAGTCGGGTTCGGGCAAGACCACGCTGGCGCATGTGCTGTTGCGTTTGACCCCCGGTGAAGGTGAGGTGCGCATTGCCGGGCAGGATTGGCATACGCTGGATGCCAAGACGCTGCGGCGCTCACGGCGCATGGCGCAAATCGTGTTTCAAGACCCGTTTGCTTCGCTTTCGCCGCGCATGAGTGTGGCGGCGATTGTCGGCGAGGGTTTGCAGGTGCATGAGCCGAAATTAAGTGCCGAGGCACGACAGGCACGGGTGGTCGAGGCGCTGGAGGAGGTCGGTTTGAGCGCCGAGATGCTCTGGCGTTATCCGCATGAGTTTTCCGGCGGGCAGCGCCAGCGCATTGCGATTGCGCGGGCTTTGGTGCTGCGTCCGCGTTTGATTGTGCTGGATGAGCCCACCAGCGCGCTGGATGTGTCGGTGCAAAAACAGGTGTTAAGCCTGTTGCAAGACCTGCAACGGCGGCATGGCTTGAGTTATGTGCTGATTTCGCATGATTTGCGCGTGATTCGCGCCATGGCGCATCGGGTGATGGTGTTGCGCGAGGGGCGAGTAGTGGAGCAGGGCGAGACGTTAGAGCTGTTGCAGCATCCGCGTGAGGACTACACCCGTGCTTTGGTCAAGGCCGCGGGTGTGCTGGACGAGGCGGCGTAATGGCTTTTTTTCGCGATGTGCGCGTGATTAGTTTTGATTTGGACGACACGTTGTGGGCGATTGAGCCAGTGATTACCCGCGCCAATCAGGCGCTGTTTGCTTGGCTTGCGGCGCGTTATCCGCGCATTACGGCGGGGCATACGCCGCAATCCTTGCATGAGGTTTGTTTGAGCTTTATGCGCGCAAGACCCGAAGAGAAACATGACCTAAGCATGATGCGCAAGGCGTTCTTGCGCCATTTGGGGCAGGAGGCGGGCTATAGCGACGATTTTGCTGAAGATGCTTTTGAGGTGTTTTTTGTGGCACGCAATACCGTAGAGCTTTTTCCTGAAGTGGAGGCGGTTTTGGCGCGGTTGGCTAAACAGTTTCGCTTGGTGGCTTTGTCCAATGGAAACGCCTGCATTGAACGAATCGGCTTAACGCGGTATTTTAGTGCGTCCGTGAACTCGGCTAAGGTGGGTGCAGCGAAGCCTGACCCTGCGATGTTTCACGCGGCACTGGCGATTTTGGGCGAGCCTGCGCACTCCATGCTGCATGTGGGCGATCATCCCGAACACGATGTTTTGGGCGCGCAACGTGCCGGAGTGCGCACGGTTTGGCTCAATCGGTTTGCGGCAGATTGGCCGGTGCATCTTACGCCGCCATCGGCGCAAGTCCATGATTTGCAAGCGCTAGTTGCTTTGCTGGAGTTTGATGAGGCCTGAGAACCTGTTTACGATTTTTTTGAATTTGCGTAGCCCGGATGAAGCGTAGCGAGAATCCGGGGGTGTCTGTGTCTGTTGTGACACATTCCCCGGTTTGACACCCGGGCTACTTAAAGCATTTTGAGGCTGTTTTGTGCGCCGCGATGTGTTTTATAAAGAAATCGTGAATCGGTTCTAAAGCCTCATATCAGCTCCCTCCATTTTTTTGATGGGCGCGTTCATGAAGAACTCATTTTCTATGAACGCGCCCGGGCGTTGCCCATGACGGGATACCTCAAGGTTTGAATCCTTGGGCTGCGCGTATTGCAGCCGCCTGTTTTTTGAGTCGCGGATAGGTTCTGCGCGACACTTACCTTATTCATGTTGTTTTTATAATGGTATCCATACCCCGCGCTTTGCCTGTTGAACCCGCCGCTGAGTCGGTGAATGTTGATTGTATTGTTGCGCCGGACACCCTTCCGGTCATGCCGGATGAGGTGAATTCTCATGTGAATGAGAATGTCGCCACTGAAGACACCTCACCCGCAACGGAGGCAAACGCCGCGTCTTTGCTTGATGCGATTGATGTCGCCTGGGATGAGCAGGAAGATGGGCAGGAAGATGAGCACACCGCTGAGCCGGCAGACGCAAAGGATGAGCCATCTGCACCCCTTGCCGAATTACCTTTGACCGAGCGCGAGCCTTGGGTTCTGCCTGCGGATTATGTGCCTTCGCCGTTTGCCATTCCGCGTGACCAGCACGGCGTGTCGCGCAAGCACATCAGCAAAAACGCCTTGAGCGTGTTGTATCGCCTGCATGAATCGGGTTTCCGCGCCCTGCTGGTGGGCGGTGGGGTGCGTGATGTGCTGCTTGGGCGTTCGCCGAAAGACTTTGATATTGCCACCGATGCCACGCCAGAGCAGGTGCGGCGCTTATTCCGTAATTGCCGCTTGATTGGGCGGCGCTTCCGTTTGGCGCATGTGCTGTTCGGGCGCGATGTGGTCGAAGTGGCGACGTTCCGCGCGTCCGGCGAGGACGAGCCGGGGCGCAAGGCGGACGAGAGCGGTCGCCTGTTGCGCGACAATGTTTATGGCACGATTGAAGATGATGTCGTGCGCCGCGATTTCACGGTGAATGCGCTGTATTACGACATTGCTGATTTTTCGGTGCTCGATCACGTCGGCGGGATGCAGGATTTGCGTGACGGCGTGTTGCGCTTGCTCGGTGACCCAGAAACACGTTACCGCGAAGACCCAGTGCGGATGCTGCGTGCGGCGCGTTTTGCCGCCAAGCTGGGCTTTAAGCTGCATGAGGACACTGAAAAACCGATTGCCGAACTCTCGTCTTTATTGGCAGGGATTCCGCCCGCACGCCTGATTGATGAGTGCGTCAAGTTGTTCCACACCGGCCATGGTGCGGCTTCGCTGCATGAATTGGTGCGCCTTGATTTGCTGCGCTGGCTGTTGCCGCCGTTGCACGAGGCCATGAGCCAAGTTGAGGACGATGGCGCGGCGTGGGCGTTTTTGTACGCGGCATTGAGCAATACCGATCGCCGTGTCGCCGATGGTTTGCCGCTATCCACCGCGTTTTTGTTTGCGGCGCTGTTGTGGCCGGTGGTCGTGATGCAGGCGCAAGCCCATGCGCACGCCGGACAGCCGGAGGCCGTGTTGTTGCAGCAAGCGGGCGATGAGGTGCTGTACCAAATCCAGCCGCATATTGCGATTCCGCGCCATTTGCAGTTGCTGATTCGTGAGATTTGGGAAATGCAGGTGCGCTTTGTGGTGCATCAAGGGCGCGGCGTGGCGAGCTTGCATGGTCACCCGCGTTTCCGTGCGGCGTATGACTTTTTGTTGCTGCGCACCCAAGTGGGCGAGCCGCAGGCGCTGGAGGATGCGGCGTGGTGGCAGGCGTTTGTCGAAACCGGCGCGGAAGATGCGCTGGGCTTGGGCGGAGGCGACAAGGGGCGCAGCAAGCGTCGTCGCTCGTCGCGCAGGCGCAAGGGCGCGGAGTCGGCGGCTGGTGAGACGGAAACGCTTGATGAGAGTGATTTGGATGGCGCTCATGATGATGCGACGAATGACATGGAAGCTGAAGCATCGGATGTCAATCAAGTAGAAATCAGTGAGGCTGAGGCGGTCGCGATGGATGCGGCGGAAACTACGGTGACTGCAGAGCAGGCGATGGCTGAGGCTGTTGAGGCGTTGGGTGATGAGCCTATGGCTTCAATGATGGATTCAGGTGCGGAGGTGTCTCAAGTTGAGCGCGTTGAGGAGCAGGCTGTTGTTGAGCCTGAACCTGAGCCTGAGCAACACAAGCCGACAGAGCCAGTCGAAAGCGCACTACTTGACGCGAGCACGCAGGACGCTGATGTGCCTGCCGAGAATGCTTCCGCTGAAGAAGCCTTGGCTGAGAGGGCTGCAACAGAGCCTTTGATCACTGAAACAGCGCATGACGCGCATGAACCCGTGCCGCCCAAGGCTTGACGCCAGTGCTCGTCTATATCGGCTTGGGCAGTAACCTTGACGAGCCTAAAGCGCAGGTTGAGCATGCCATTGCGGCGCTTGCTTGTTTGCCGCAAAGCCGCTTGCTGCGCCAATCGCGCCTGTATGCCAGTCCGCCGCTTGGTCCTGTCGATCAGCCGGATTATGTGAATGCGGTGGTGGAGATGGATACAGACTTGGAGCCGCTGACTTTGCTTAGCGCCCTGCATTCGATTGAGCAGGAGCAAGGTCGGGTGCGCACGCGGCATTGGGGCGAGCGTATTATTGATCTTGATCTTTTGCTGTATGCAGACTGGCAGTTGACGAGTGATGCTTTGACTCTGCCGCATCCGGGCATTGCTTCGCGGGCGTTTGTATTGCGCCCGTTGGCGGAGCTTGTGCCTGAACTTGATATTCCGGGGCAGGGGGCGTTAGCGGATTTACTCGCGGCGCGTGCTTTTGATGTGTGCACTCCACTCAATGAAACTTTGGAAATAGCATGACCAATCAACAACGTCCGGTGACTGTTACCACGCTTGCATCCATGAAATCACGCGGTGAGCGCATCACCTGTTTGACGGCTTACGATGCCAGTCTTGCGCGGGTAATGACCGAGGCGGGCGTGGACATCATTTTAGTCGGCGATTCGCTGGGGATGGTGGTGCAGGGGCATGACACGACCTTGCCCGTCACGCTTGACGAGATGATTTATCACAGCCGTTGCGTGGCGCGAGGCATTGCACAAGCCCAACCGTTAGGGCAGGTGCGCCCGCCGTTGTTGCTGGTGGACTTGCCGTTTATGAGCTACGCAAACCCTGAGCAGGCGCTGCACAGCGCAGGGCGGCTGATGAAAGAAGGCGGCGCGCAGATGGTTAAATTGGAAGGTGGTGCGGCGCAGCTTGCCTCTGTGCAGGCCTTGAGCGCGCAGGGCATTCCCGTGTGTGCGCATCTGGGGCTAACTCCGCAATCGGTGCATAAAATCGGCGGTTACAAGGTGCAAGGGCGCGAGGATGCAGCGGCTGCGATGATGGAGCTGGACGCGCAAGGCTTGCAGCAGGCGGGGGCGGATATGCTGATTGTGGAGTGTATTCCCAGTACGCTGGCGGCGCGCTTGCAAGCAACACTGCGCATTCCGCTGATTGGCATTGGTGCAGGTGTGGAGTGCGATGGGCAAGTGTTGGTCAGCACCGATGTGTTGGGCCTGAGCGCCAAGCCGCCACGTTTTGCCTTGGATTATGCGCACACCCACGGCGCACCACGGCAAGCGATTGCGGCGTTTATTGAGGATGTGCGCGCGGGGCGCTTCCCGCAGGCGGCGCAGTGTTTTAGTTGAGCATTGAGTAACGAGGTGTCTTGAGTAGCCCGGATGGAGCGTAGCGAGAATCCGGGGGAGCGGTGCCCGTTGGGAGTCGTGCCCGTTGAGCAGTCTGCCCCGGGTTAGCACCCGGGCTACGTGGATGCGGCGTTTTAGTCCGCCGAAAAACGCATTGATAAATCAATGGCTTGGATGTCTTTGGTCAGCGTGCCTATCGAAATAAAATCCACCCCGGTTTCGGCAATGGCGCGTACCGTGTGCTCATTCACGCCGCCAGAGGCTTCGAGTTGCGCTTGTCCACGGGTCAGATGTACCGCTTGGCGCAACGCGTCCAAGTCAAAATTATCCAGCAAAATGCGCGGCGCACCCGTCATGAGTGCTTCTTCGAGCTGGGCGAGGTTTTCGACTTCAACTTCGAGCGGTAGGTTGGGGTAAAGATGACGCGCATGGACAATCGCCTCCGTAATCCCGCCCTTGGCGGCAATATGGTTTTCCTTAATCAAAATGGCATCAAACAGACCCATGCGATGATTCCAGCCGCCGCCGCAGGTCACGGCGTATTTTTGCGCCCAACGCAGGCCGGGGAGGGTTTTGCGCGTGTCTAGGATGCGCGCTTGAGTGCCGCTAATCAGGCGGACAAAATGATTCGTCTTGGTCGCGGTGGCGGAGAGTGTTTGCACAAAATTCAGCGCGCTACGCTCACCCGTTAAAATGTTGCGCGCCGAGCCTTGCAGGGTGCAGAGCAACGCGCCTGCGCCAAGATGGTCGCCATCGTTCGCCGTCCATTCGATTTGAATTTGCGGGTCGAGCTGGGCAAAGACTTCGTTAAACCAGGCTTGCCCAGCTAATGTCATGTTCTCGCGTGTGATGACCTGCGCATGGGCTTGGGTGTTTGAGTCGATAAGCATGGCAGAAACATCGCCCGCGCCGACATCCTCGCTAAGGGCTTGGGTCACGTTGTGAATAATTGATGAATGGTTGGGGAGATTCATGGAACGTCGCTCGGAAGTTGGGTGGTTTATGACAAAAAAGGCATAGTTACCGCAAACTGTCATCTATGTGTCACTTCATTGTCGTAAATGTAGTGCCCTTGAAGGTGGTTGGGTGTATTTTTCCGGGGAAAGGCAATGAGTGGCAAGAATATTTTAATTGTGGAAGATGAAAAACCCATTCGTGAGATGGTGGGTTTTTCCTTGGGGCGTGCTGGTTTTGCAGTGACCGAAGCCGGGGATATTTCCGAGGCGTTTGAATGCCTTGCTCACCAGTTGCCTGACTTGATTTTGCTGGATTGGATGCTTCCCGGAGCGAGTGGTTTGGAGTTAGCGCGCAGGCTTAAACGCGATGAATTGACTCGCGATGTGCCCATTATCATGCTGACGGCGCGTGGCGAGGAGGAAGATAAAGTGACCGGCTTGGAGGCTGGTGCGGACGACTATATCACCAAACCTTTTTCCCCGCGTGAGCTGCAAGCCCGCATTCGTGCGGTGTTGCGTCGCAGTTCGAGCGAGGATGAGTCGGGCATCGTGCGCATTGAGGGGCTGGAACTGGATACGGAAAGTCATCGTGTTTCTGCGAATCAGGCTCCCATCGAAATGGGACCCACCGAGTTCCGTTTGCTGGAATTTTTTATGACTCATCCTGAGCGTGTGTATAGCCGTGAACAGCTGCTTGATCGCGTGTGGGGTCGGAATAGTTTTGTCGAAGAACGCACCGTGGATGTACATATTTTGCGCTTGCGCAAGGCGCTTTCGCCATCTGGCTATGAGTCGATGATTCAAACCGTGCGCGGCGCGGGCTATCGTTTGTCGAGCCGCGTGTAAGGTGTCACGCGGGTTGTGGGCAGAGGCTCTGCTGATTGCGACGCTGATTCTGCTGGGTGCGGCTTGGGGTGTTTGGGCGGGCAATATTTGGTTCGGTCTGAGTCTCGGCCTTGCCTTGGTGGTGCTGCGTTTGTTTTGGGTGGTTCTGCGCCTTGCGCGCTGGTTGGAGCATCCGCGCAGCCCGATTGCAGGGCGTTATGCGGTAGGCTGGCTTGGACATTTGGGGCAGCGTTTGCGCCGAGCGCACCTCACCCAACGGCGGCGGGATCGTCGTTGGCTGCGTTTGATTCGAGAGTACCGCCGCGCAGCCGATGCACTGCAGGATGCCATTGTGGCCTTGGATCAGCATCATCGTATTCTTGGCTTTAATCCGGCGGCGCGCCAGCTGCTTGGGCTGCGTCAACGTGATTTGGGGTTGCCTGTGGAGCATTTAATGCGCCAGCCGAATTTTATTGATTATCTGCGTACCGCCGATTGGGCGCGGGATGTGGATGTGCCCAGCGACTATGTGGCCGGGCAGGTTTTGAGTGTACACATGGTGCCTTATGTGCAGGGGCGCTTATTGATGATTGCGCGCGATGTGACGCGCTTGCAGCGTCTGCAGGCCATGCGGCAAGACTTTGTGGCGAATGTGTCGCATGAGCTGCGCACACCGCTGACGGTGCTTTCCGGCTACATCGAAACCCTGCTGGATAGTGACGAAGACGGCGTGCAATCCTTGCCGGATGATCTTCTGCGCATTTTAAGTCATATGCACCTTCAGTCCGAACGTATGCGGCGGATTGTGGAAGATTTGCTGTTGTTATCCCGCTTGGAAACGACATCGCCGAATGAAGAGCAATTTGAGCAGGTGCATGTGCCGATTTTGCTGGAGGCGATTGCGGAATACGCTGAACACCTCAGTGGCGATAGCGCGCATCACATCGTGCGCGAAGTGAATCCCGACTTGCGTATGCGCGGCGTGTCGCGCGAGCTGGATAGTCTGTTTTCCAATCTGGTGTTCAATGCCATTAAGTACACCCCCGCAGGCGGCACAGTGACCATCCGCTGGTTTAAGGACGGGCGCGGCTTGGTGTTTGAGGTGCAAGACACGGGAATCGGCATTGCACCGCAGCATATTCCGCGCTTGATTGAGCGTTTTTATCGCGTGGATGTGGGGCGCTCGCGCACCATGGGCGGTACTGGCTTAGGTTTGGCGATTGTGAAGCATGTGATTTTGCGTCATCACGGGCGCTTGGAAATTGAAAGTGTTTTGGGGCAAGGCAGTGTTTTTCGGTGTGTTTTTCCGCAGTGATTTAAGCGTGAATGGGGCAATATGTGTTTTTTCGCATGAACACTGTCATCAATCCTTCATATAAAAGTAATAAAGAAGACACCTGAAACGTTAAAACTTATCTAGCCTGCTAATAAGCAACGTTTATGCTTGGCTCAGTATGAGCTAAGCTTTTTTCTGATTTTTAACCCGAGGATGAACTCATGATGACTTTCCGTATGTCCTTAATTGCCGGAGCCATGTTGGTTGCGGGTGCTGTTCAAGCGGCTGATGTCACGACCATCAGTGGTGCGGGCGCGAGCTTCCCTTACCCAATTTATGGCAAGTGGGCTGAAGCCTACAACAAAGCCACAGGCGTGAAGTTGAACTATCAATCCATCGGTTCCGGTGGTGGCGTGAAGCAAATTCTGGCCAAAACTGTGGACTTCGGTGCATCGGATGATGCCTTGACGCCTGAAAAACTTGAAGAGCCTGGTTTGACCCAGTTCCCAACCGTGATGGGCGCAGTTGTACCTGTCGTGAACGTTGCGGGTATTGCTCCCAATCAAATGAAGCTGGATCAAGCCACTTTGGTGGATATTTTCTTGGGCAAAATCACCAAGTGGAACGATCCTAAAATTGCTGCTCTGAACCCAGGCGTAACTTTTCCGGACAAGTTGATCTCTGTTGTGCGTCGCTCAGACGGTTCAGGCACCACTGCGGTATTCACTAACTACTTGGCGGCCATCAGCCCCGAGTGGAAAGAATCTGTAGGTGAAGGCAAGGCTGTTAAGTGGCCTGTGGGCATGGGTGGCAAGGGTAACGAAGGTGTTGCTTCTTACGTCAAGCAAATCGACGGTGCGATTGGTTACGTTGAGTATGCCTATGCCAAGAACAACAAGCTTGCGACCGTGCAGTTGAAGAACCAAGCAGGTCAATTTGTTACAGTAAGCGCAGCATCGACTGCTGCTGCAGCGGCTTCTGCCGATTGGAAAAATGCTAAGGATTTCTACCTGTGGATCACCAACGCCCCAGGCGCAGCTTCTTGGCCCATCGCCGCACAAACCAACGTATTGGTTTACAAAGAGCCAGAAAACTGTGCACAGACCGAAGCTGTGTTGAAGTTCTTTGACTGGTCTTGGAAAAACGGTGCCAAAATGGCCGAAGAACTGGAATATGTTCCTTTGCCACCTGAGTTGGTTGCCCAGATCAAGGCATCTTGGAAGGACAACATCAAGTGTGAAGGCGTTGCAGCTATCGCCAAGTAAGTTGTTTTGAGTTTTTAAGGAGTCTTCTTGTGCCTAAGGAATGGGCACACCTTGGACTTGGTTCGCCAAGTCCTCCTAATTTTGAGGCGGATAATCATGTCATCGACACGAGCAGGCACGCTTGACGAGAGCAAGCCCGCGCCCATTAGCCGATCAAAGCTATCGTTTGCTTTGGGCGATGTGGCGTTCAAGTACATTGCGCTGTTTTTTGCGCTGTTGGTTTTGCTGATCCTAGTCGGCATTGTTTACATGCTGTTTATTGGCGCACTCCCTGCCTTTAAGGAATTCGGGCTGGGTTTTATTACCAGTAACGAATGGGATCCCGTCAAAGAGCAATACGGTGCTTGGCCTTCTCTGGTGGGTACTTTGGTCGCTGCCTTGATTGCAATGCTGATTGGCCTGCCCTTGTCGTTTGGCATTGCTATTTTCATTACTGAAATGGCGCCTCAGTGGCTTAAACGCCCGGTCGGTACGGCGGTTGAGCTTTTGGCGGCGGTTCCATCCATTATCTACGGTATGTGGGGCTTGTTCTTTTTTGCGCCTTTCTTTGCCGCCAATATCCAGCCTGGGCTGGTTGCCGTGTTAGGCCCTATCCCAATTTTGGGCACCTTGTTCCAAATGCCGCTTATGGGGGGGGCAAGTGGGGTGAGCGTCCTGACTGCGGGCATTGTGCTTGCGATTATGATCGTGCCTTTTATGGCTTCGGTGATGCGTGATGTGTTTGAAATTGTGCCGGGCGCATTGAAAGAGTCAGCCTACGCCATGGGTTCAACCACTTGGGAAGTGGTGTGGAACGTGGTTCTGCCGTTTACCAAAACAGGCGTGGTCGGCGGCATTATGCTTGGCCTTGGGCGTGCGATTGGTGAAACCATGGCCGTGACCTTCATCATTGGTAACGCGACGCAGTTGGGCAGCAGTCTGCTCGAACCGGGAACCACCATTGCGGCCAAGCTTGCCAACGAGTTCAACGAGGCCGATGGCCTGCAAATGGATTCGCTGATTGCCATGGGTCTGATCCTATTCGTTATCACCTTTATCGTCCTGATGTTGTCCAAGCTCATGTTGATGCGCTTGGCGGCAAGTCAGGAAGGTAGCAAGACCTGAGGCACATCCATATGAATCTTTACGCGCGCCGCAAACTGATCAATCGCTTCAATATGTTAGCCTCGGTGCTGACGACGATGGTGGGTTTGTTTTTTCTGGCTTGGATTTTAATTGTACTGATCACCAAAGGGGTGGGGGCAATCAACTGGGCGTTGTTTACTGAAATGACCCCGCCGCCCGGGAGTGCGGGAGGCCTTGCAAATGCGCTGCTGGGTAGTTTGATGATTACCTTGGCCGCCGTCGTGATAGGTACACCTATCGGTATCATGGCGGGCACGTATCTTGCCGAATATGGCAAGCAAAGCATGTTTGCCGAGGTGGTGCGCACCATCAACGATATCTTGCTGTCTGCACCGTCCATCATCATCGGTGTGTTCGTTTACACCCTGATGGTTGCACCCATGGGACATTTCTCAGGTTGGGCAGGCTCGGTGGCTCTGGCCATTATCGTGATTCCCGTGGTACTGCGTACCACCGAGAATATGTTGATGCTCGTGCCGACCCAGATGCGCGAAGCGGCTGCAGCCCTTGGGGCGCCGCAATGGATGGTGATTATGAGCGTGGTGTACAAGGCCGCCATTGCAGGTATGGTGACGGGCGTGGTGCTTGCTATTGCACGCATCACCGGTGAAACCGCGCCGCTATTGTTCACTGCGCTGAACAACCAGTTCTGGTCCACGGATATGAACAATGCCATGGCGAACTTACCTGTGGTCATCTTCCAGTTTGCTATGAGCCCTTATGATGACTGGCGTAATTTGGCATGGGCGGCGGCTCTACTGATTACCGTCTTGGTGCTTGGCATGAATATCTTGGCGCGCAGTCTGCTGCGCGGCCACAAATCATAATCGTAGAGACAACACACAATGAGCACGGAGAACTCCACAATGAGTACGATGGCAGCACCGCAAGGTGGAAATGTTAGTTTTAATATGGCGGCGGCTGTGACCAAAAAAACGGGGAGTACGGATCACGCATTGACCGATAAGGTTGATGGCGTGCGCCATGTAGCCAACGGCAAGTTGATTTTGCGCGATTTGAACTTTTATTACGGAAAATTTAAGGGGCTGCAAGACATTAATGTGAGCTTTCCCGAACGCCAAGTGACCGCGATGATTGGTCCATCAGGCTGCGGCAAGTCCACACTCTTGCGCACCCTAAACCGCATTTATGATTTGTACCCGGGGCAGCGTGCTGAAGGTGAGATTTTGATGGATGGTCAAAATCTGCTCGCTAAAGGGGTGGATGTTAACCAGTTGCGCGCCAAAATCGGCATGGTGTTCCAAAAGCCGACACCGTTCCCGATGTCGATTTACGACAACATTTCGTTTGGCGTCAAACTCTATGAAAACCTGTCCAAGTCCGATATGAACGATCGCGTGGAATGGGCCTTACGTAAGGGCGCGATTTGGGACGAGGTGAAGGATAAGCTCGGTCAGGCGGGTACCGCGTTGTCCGGCGGTCAGCAGCAACGTTTGTGTATTGCGCGCAGTATTGCGGTTAAGCCGGAAGTGATGTTGTTTGACGAACCCACCTCGGCGCTCGATCCGATTTCAACTTTGAAGATTGAAGAGTTGATTCACGAACTCAAAACAGAGTTCACCGTAGTGATTGTGACGCACAATATGCAGCAAGCGGCGCGGGTTTCGGATTACACTGCGTTTATGTACTTGGGCAAAATGGTCGAATACGATCACACCAATGTGATTTTCACTAAGCCGGACAAAAAAGAAACCGAAGACTATATTACTGGGCGTTTCGGTTAATACGCTTAATAAGTTATTGATCTAACTCTAGGGTTTTTTCGGATCGTTGTTAATTAAAAAAAGAGGCATTTTGTGGCCTCTTTTTTTGCTTGTAGTTATCTGATGTTTAGACACAAAAAAGCCCCGAGAATAATTCTCGGGGCGTTGGTTTGAGCAGATGTTTCTTATTCGGTGATTTCTTTGAGCATGTCTTCGCGAGTGGTATGGCGAACATCTTTGCCTTTCACCAAGAAGACGATGTACTCGCAAATGTTGGTGACATGATCGCCAACGCGCTCAATGGAGCGCAAGCACCAGAGAATGTCCATGCTCAGATCGAGCGTATTGGGGTTATTCGACATGTGCTTCATGAGGTCTGCGAGCACAATGCGGTAGGTGGCATTCACTTCTTTATCGGCGCTTTTGATCAGTATGGCGGCATCCGCATCCATACGGGCGAAAGCATCCAGCGCATCGTGCAGCATTTTTTGCACCATGACGCTCATATTGCGGATGTCGGCGGCAAAGCTGCTGCCATTCATCATCGGTTGGATGGTCAGCGCAAGGCGGCCAATTTTTTCGGCTTTGTCACCAATGCGCTCAAGATCACCGACGACTTTGACGGTAGTAAACAAAAAGCGCAGGTCGTTCGCGGTCGGCTGGCGAGTCGCAATGGTGTCGATGACGCGCTGGTCAATTTGCACTTCATGCTCATTAACTTTGTAATCACCCGAGGCAGCCGCCTGCCCAAGCGCCATATTGTTGTCCAGCAAGGCGCGCAGGGCGCTATCAAATTGCTGTTCGACCAAACCACCCATACTCATGACTTGGCTGCGGATTTCCGCAAGGTCGGCATCAAACTGGCTACTGATATGCGGGTTAAGCGTGTTCATAAATGCTCCAAAATTAAGGCGATGCAGTTGAAATGCGTGGTGAATAAGGCTAGTGTCACGGCTGGTTAAAGAGCAGCTATGTGAACATAAGCTTATTTTTTAGTCGATAAGATTCATACTCTTGGTTTTTCGACCATCACAGCAAATTTCATTTTACGCATAAATAATTGACAGAAACATGACGAACCCAAATTTATTACCCGAAACAATAGAGCCATCCATGGAAGCGCCAATGATTAACCGCGAGCTTAGTCTGCTTAATTTTAACCGCCGAGTTTTAGAGCTGGCGGTGGATGAGAGTATTCCCTTGCTCGAACGCCTACGCTATTTGTGTATTTCCTCCAGTAATTTGGATGAAGCCTTTGAGGTGCGGGTGGCAAGCCTCGTGCAGCAGGTGCATCTCGGGGTCGGCGGTGTGGGTGAGTGCGGCATGACCCCATCGGAGCAGCTTGAGCGTGTATTGGCGGAGGCGCATGTGCTGGTGGCCGATCAGTACCGCGTGCTGAATGAGGTATTGATTCCGGCCATGCGCGCGGCGGGCATTCATTTTGCGCGCCGTACCCATTGGAACAAGCGCCAATCGGATTGGGTGCGTGATTATTTCTTGCAGGAACTTGCGCCAGTGTTGACGCCGCTGGGTCTAGACCCGGCGCATCCGTTCCCGCGTGTGCTTAACAAAAGCCTGAATTTTGTGGTGACCCTTGAAGGGCTGGATGATTTTGGCCGCGAAACCAATATGGCGGTGGTGCAAGCGCCGCGCAGCCTGCCGCGTATTGTGCCGATGCCGCCTGCGATTAGCGGTGGCGAGCATGATTTTGTTTTCCTAAGTTCAATGATTCATGCACATGTGGATGAATTGTTCCCCGGCATGAAAGTGACAGGATGCTTTCAGTTCCGCGTGACACGCAACAGTGATTTATTGGTGGATGTGGATTTGGATGAAGACCTGTTGCAGGTGCTGCAGGGTGGCCTTTTTGAGCGCAATTTTGGCGGCGCAGTGCGCTTGGAGGTGGCCGATAACTGCCCGGATGAAGTAGCGGATTATTTACTCGAAAAATTCAATCTCACCCGGCGCGAGATGTTTAAGGTGCATGGACCGGTCAATTTGAGTCGCCTCACGGCGGTGTTTGATTTGGTCGAGCGTGCTGAATTTAAGTTTGCCCCATTTACGCCAGGCATTCCGCGCGAACTGCATGGCGTGGAGGATATGTTTGCCGCCATTACCAAGCATCGGCGTATTTTGATGCACCATCCTTATCAGTCATTCACTCCGGTGGTGGATTTTATTCGTCAGGCGGCGAATGACCCGAAAGTGGTGGCGATTAAGCAAACCCTGTACCGCACCGGCAAAAACTCGGCGATTGTCGATGCGCTGGAAATGGCGGCGCGCAATGGCAAGGAAGTCACTGCCGTGATTGAGCTGCGCGCACGCTTTGATGAGGCGGCGAATATTGAGCTTGCGACACGTTTGCAGAAAGCGGGTGCGTATGTGGCTTACGGCATTGTCGGCTTCAAAACCCATGCCAAAATGTTGATGGTGGTGCGCCGCGAAGGGCACGAGATGAAGCGCTTTGTGCATCTAGGTAGCGGCAATTACCACGCGGGCACGGCGCGGGTATATACCGATTATGGTTTGCTCACCGATGATCGGATGATTTGTGAGGATGTGCATAAATTGTTTGTGCAGCTGACTGGCCTATCGCGTGGCATTCGCCTCAAGAAACTACTGCAATCGCCGTTTACGCTGCGCGAAGGCATGATTGAGCGCATTCAGCGCGAAGCAGATCACGCCCGTGCCGGTAAGCCTGCGCGCATTCGCGCCAAAATGAACTCGCTGATTGATTCGAGCATTATTCTTGCGCTGTACGAGGCCTCCCAAGCGGGGGTCAGCGTTGAATTGGTGGTGCGTGGGATTTGTAGCTTGCGCCCCGGTGTGCCTGGGTTGTCGGAAAATATCAAAGTACGCTCGCTCATGGGGCGCTTTTTGGAACATGCGCGTGTGTTCAGTTTCTTGAATGATGGGGCGCATGAGCTGTTTATTTCCAGCGCCGACTGGATGCCGCGTAATCTGTATTCGCGGGTCGAAACCTGTGTACCGATTGAAGAAAAAGCCCTGCGCACTCGTATCAACGAGGAGGTGTTTGATTTGGCCTTTGCGGATAATGTCGGTAGCTGGGAATTGCAGCCAAGTGGCGAGTATGTGCGTGTGCGCCCTCGTGAAGGTGAGGCGCTATGTTCTGCGCAGGCGATTTTGCTCGGGCGTATGGCGCAGGCGGAGTGATTTTTTGCAGTGGCGCGTGTTGCGCCGCTCGATTCAATGAGGAGGAGCTTTGATGTCTAAATTGTTCAAACGTTTGACCCAAGGGTTGGCTTTCGCAGTATTGGCGCTGTTTTCTGCGCTAGCGTTAGCGGCTCCGGCCAAAGTGGTGTACCACGTTGATTTTAATGATGTTACGCGCTACTCGGCGACACTGACATCGGTCAATAACATTCTTGCCGCTTATGAGAATGAGCTGCGCGATTATGAGGTCACGATTGTTTTTGTCGGGCATGGCATTCGTTTTGTGACCGATGATCCGCTCAAAGGCACGCCTTACGCCACCAATGCGGATTTGGATCAGCGCCGCGCGGAATTAAAGGGGCGTTTGGACGCTTTAGTGAAAGTGCGCAACGTCAAGGCGATGTTGTGCGACAAAACCCGTGATGAGATTGGATTGGATAAGTCCAAAATTTATAGCGTGGTAAGCCTCACGCCGTCGGGTGTCGCGACGATTGCCGATTTGCAAATGCAGGGCGCGGCGTATCTTAAGATTCAGTAAAAGGATTTACGCAAAATATCGATAGACGTGTAGGTGCGAATTTATTCGCACACAACATGTGCCATGTGCGAATAAATTCGCACCTACCTTTAGTATGTAGCCCGGATGAAGCGTAGCGGAATCTGGGGACGTCGTGCCCATTGCGCCGCCTGCCCCGGATGGACATCCGGGCGACGTGAGTTGAATTGCCGCCCCTGAACCTACTCCACACTCAAAGCAATATGCGGGTGCAGATAATCCGCTTCACGCTGTAAGTCGGAGAGGGTGAGTGGGTTGCGCTCCAAAAAACCTTGCGGAAAGCGCAAGCTGACCTTCTGCTCATCGACAAGGATTTCGATATTCGGCAGGGTGTTGCGCGGCGAGCGGGTGCGATGCAGGGTGATGGCAAGGCGCAGCAACACCAACAAGCGCAAGTTGCTCAAGCGAGTTTCGCCCGGCTGCTCGTTAAGCCAACTGCGACGCAAGCGCCGACGATGCCCCAGCACAAGACTGGCAAGACGTTGTTGTTCGGATAAGCTAAAACCTGGCATGTCCGCATGGCGAATGATGTAGCTTGCGTGCTCGTGATAGGCGTTGTGGGCAATCATCATGCCGATTTCGTGCAGCATGGTCGCTTGGTGCAAAAGGTTGCCATCGGTGTCTGCGTGCAGCATCCACTTAGCGGCGACTTGGTCAAAAAGATGTTGCGCGGTTTCAGCCACACGTTGGGCGTGGGTTTTATCCACGCGAAAGTCGCGCTGCAAACGCTCCAAAGTCGTGCTGCTGATATTGATGCCGCGCTCGCGATCAAGACGTTCGTAAATCAAGCCTTCGCGCAGCGCGCCGTCGGAGATGTGCATCGTTTTAATGTTGAACGCATCAAAGGCGGCTTGCATGACCACATAGCCGCCCACGAACACCGGTTGGCGCTCATCACTCAAGCCTAAAAGCTGTAGATTGTCGATATGCCCGGCTTTGATAATGGCTTTGCGGATGCGCTCCATGCCCTCAAGAGTGAGCGTGCCCGCCTCGCACCAGCCTTGTTGTTGGCAGACGCTGGCGAGCGCTTTGGCGCTGCCGGATGAGCCAATGGCGCGTTGCCAACGATGATGGCGGAACGTGTATTCGTAGGGGCGGGTTTCTAGGCGCGCTTCGTTTTCTGCGCGCTTGAGCGTTTCGCGGGTGAGGATGCCATCGGCAAAAAAGGCTTGGGTAATGCTGACGCAGCCGAGCGGCATACTTTCCATAAATTCGGCCTTGTGACCTAAGCCTACGATCACTTCGGTACTGCCGCCGCCAATGTCAATCACCAAGCGGCGCTCGCCAGTGTCCAAGTCAGTATGCGCCACACCAAGATAAATCAGGCGCGCTTCTTCGCGTCCGGCAATCACTTCAATCGGATGCCCGAGTGCCTCTTCGGCCTGTTTGATGAAGTCGCTAGAGCTTTTGGCGCGGCGCAGGGTGTTGGTGCCGACGGCGCGCACGCTGCCGAGAGGCATGTCGTGCAAGCGTTGACCAAAACGTTTCAGGCAGGCGAGGGCGCGTTCCTCGGCCACGGGCTTGAGTTCGCCGTTTTCGCCCAAGCCATCGCCTAGGCGCACCATTTCTTTGAGGCGGTCGAGAACAATCGGCTGGCCGTCTTGAATGCGCATAATGACCATGTGAAAGCTGTTGGAGCCTAGGTCAATCGCGGCGAGATCGTAGCTGTGAAGGGACATGCCGTCGGTATCCGGAAAAAGATCTTGCGGATTATAGCGTGTTAAGTCGCTATGTTTAGCCGAGGCGAAACCATGTTCAGTGACTAGATAGAGGCATCGTGCCGCTTGAGAGGATGCACCCATTGCAAAATTTTTGCATCGGCGGTGATTAGGGTGGCATTGCGTGCAATGGCGGTGGCTGTAATCAGACGGTCGGCGGGGTCTTTGTGCAGTAAGTCCAGACTCACGGCTAACATCGCGGTTGCGCCATCAATGGGGATTTCGATGAGGCCTGCTTCAAGTAACTCCATGCGCCACCTGTTAGACGATGCGGGGAGTTCAAGTCGCCGCGCCTTGTGCAGCATGGCACATTCCCAAAAACTAATCGCACCCACCGCCACCGCGTGCGCATCCCATGCGTTTTGTATGATTTGGCGCGCATTTTCTCCAAGTGCGGGCATGTTTTGATCCATCCATACGAGTGCATGCGTATCGAGCAAGATCATTTCATGGCATCCCAATCGACTTCAACAGGAGACAAAATGTCGCCGATGATTTGAATTTGCCCTTGGTGCATGCCAAACGGTGAGGGTTTGGATGAATTGGTAGGTGGGCGTAATTCCACCATGGGTATGCCGTTTTGAATAATAAGCAAGCCTTCGCCGGTGCGTGCGACCTGTTCCATGAGTGTTAGGCAATGCTGTTGAAATTCATCCGCTTGTATCGTGTGCATGAGCTTTTTTTACGTTGAATTGAGGGTACAAGTCTAGCCCAAGGCGCGTAAGACGCGCGGCGGCAAGAGGGCTTGAAGCACGCCCGCACCTTGGCGCAGTTCACTGAGTTCTAAAATAGCTACGCCGCCTTTTTTCAATGGCAGGCTACCGCAGCCGGTATCGCCCAGGGTTAATAGGGCAAGCAAGCCCGATAGGTGCGGCTCGTGACCGATAAGGGCGATGCGTTGGGCTTTTTTGGGTAGGTTGGCAAGAAGCCAAGTCAAGGTGCTTTCGGGCGCATCGTCCGGTCGCAAGGTGGGGATGGTTTGCAGCGGCAAATCAAGGTAGGCCTCGCGCATCAGTTCGGCGGACTGTTGAGCGCGAGTCAGTGGGCTGACGAAGACGTGATCCGGCGTTTCCAAAATACGTCGCAGCCCGCGAAAGGCACGGCTCATGCGCTTGCGGCCTTCTTCGGTCAGCGGGCGTTCGTCGTCGCTGCGTCCGCTTGCAGCAAACCATTCTTCGGCATCTCCGGCTTGGCCGTGGCGAATGAGGATAAGCTCCATTTTAGAGAGCCTCGTGTTCACGTTGGTATTGGCGCAATTCGGCGGCGGCAAGTGCCGTTTGGGTGGCATCGGTCGAGAAGATGATTTTCCCTGCGACATCATTTAAGCCTGCTTTGCGCAAGTGGCGGTAGATGCTGGGGTGCATCCCGCTGAGCACAATGCCCGCGCCTTGTGCATTAAGATGATGGATGGCGGTTTCAAGCGCGTGAATGCCGCTCATGTCAATCGTGGGGACATGGGTGAAGTCTATAATCAGCACGCTTTTTTGCTCGTGCTCGCGCATGGCAAGCTCCAGCGTGAGGATGGCGCGTTCGGCAGCACCAAAAAACAGTGGGCCATGAAACTCGTAAAACAGCGCCCATTCGGGCAGTTTGAACGGCATGGTGTTGTCGTCTTCGCGCCGTTCGGCACTGGTCAGGCTGGCCATTTGGTGCATGAACACGAACGCCGCCAACACCATGCCCACGCCGACGGCGGCCACCATGTCAACAAAAATGGTCAGACCGAAACAGGTCAGCAAAAGCGCGACATCGGTGCGCGGTGCGACGCGCAGGGTGCGCACGAAATGCGGCGCTTCGCTCAAGCCCCAAGCGACCATCAGCAGCATGGCGGCCAGCGTTGCCATGGGGACATGCGCGAGCAGTGGCGCAAAAAGCACGAGCGCCAGCAAAACAACCAAGGCGTTGAAGACGGCGGCCAAAGGGGAGCGTGCGCCGGAGCGCACATTCGCGGCGGTGCGGGCGATGGCGGCGGTGGCGGTAATGCCACCAAAAAAAGGCACAACGAGATTGCCGATGCCTTGGCCAACCAATTCGGCATCTGGGTCATGGCGGGTGTGGGTCATGCCGTCGGCGACTACGGCACAAAGTAGGGATTCAATCGCACCCAAAAGCGCCAGAGTGAGTGCGGGCATGAGCAGGTCGCGCAATAAAACCCAAGAAAAACCAATCGGCTCGCCCGAGGCGTTGGGCATGTTCCAAGGCATGACCAAGGGGGGAAGGAACGGCGGAATGCCTGCGCCACTTTGCCCGTGCATCTCCCAGTGGAAATTGTCGCCGATGGTGATTGGGTTAAAGCTTGGCAGAAACAGGTGCACGCCAAAGGCCAACATGCTCATTAAAATCAGCGCCGCCAGATAGCGCGGCAGCGGCGTACCGAATTTATCCCAAGTGAGCAAGAGCACAAGGGTGAGCGTGCCGATCAGGGCATCCGCCCCGCGCGCCGTAGGAATGGCCGCGAGCAGAACCTGCAGGCGCTCGATAAAGTGCTCCGGCATATCGCTGGTTTGCAGGCCAAGAAAGTCTTTGATTTGTAAGAAGGCAATCACCACCGCAATGCCCGCCGTGAAGCCAAGAACCACGGGGTACGGGATATAGCGAATCAATTGCCCTAGGCGCAAGACACCCATGCCAATCAAAATCAGACCGGTCAGCATAGTGGCCATCAATAGTCCGCCCAAGCCATAGTTATGCACGATAGGAATCAAGAGCACAATAAAAGCGGCGGTGGGGCCTGAGACATTGAAACGCGAGCCGCCGGTCAGAGCAATCAATGCGCCCGCAATTAAGGCGGTATAGAGGCCGTGTTGCGGCGGAACATCAATGGCAATCGCCAGTGCCATGGCCAGCGGAATGGCAAGCAAGCCGACCGTCATGCCCGCCATTAAGTCGGCCATAAGGTCTTTTTGGCTGTAATTGCGCAGGCTTGCACGGAGTGCGGTCGCGACGGGAATGCGCGACTTTAAGCTGTTGGTTTGCATTTTGGCTTTCATGCGTTAATCCCTGGCACTGGCCAGTATTTTTTGAAGCTAGCCTCAGGCAACGACCAGACTTTTTGATGCAGATTGTGCATAGCATCTAAGTCGTTGAGTAATTCGGCGCGTTCGGCCTGGGTCAAGGCGGCAGGGCCTTCGTGCAGGGCTTTGTCCTGCATCCAGGCGCGGCGTAGGCGCACGCTTTCGGGCTGACTGCGGCGCGGGCGCAGGAAGGCGGTGTGAATGGCGTTGACCATGGGTTCGACTACGGCGAGCACGAAGGGGTCAACCTCGCCCAGCGCGGCACGCTCATCCGCGTAGAGCTGCAAGCCTTTGCGATATTCAGCCAGCTCATCCGGCAGGCGAATTTCTTCTGGGGTGACAAAGAGTTTGCTCTTGCGTGCCGCACGGCCAAGCGACCCAAGGCTGGTGAGGCGTGCCAATGGAATGGAGAGCACAAGCCCTAGAAGCACGGGCGAGAGCCAGGCAAAAAACACGGGGCTGGCGTACCAAGCAATCACGCCCCACACGAGGCCGATGAGGGTGGTGCCAAAGTAGTTGCGTGCGGCTTCACGCCAGCTCATGACAAATTCGCCGCGTTGTTGCGAGCCCCAGGCCACGGTTTTGTTCATCAGGGTGAGGATGACAAAGCGGCTATGAAACACCATGCGTACCGGGGCGGAAAGCGCAGAAAGCAGGGTTTCGAACAATACACTGAGGGTTAAGCCTAGGCGTCCGCCAAAACTTGCGGCGCGTTCTTTGTCGCGCAGGGCGTTAAATAGGCTGAGGATTTTGGGTAAAAACAGCAAGCCCAGCGTAATCATCAAAAGCTGCATGGCGAGTTCGATATTGACTTGGGCGGTGGGCGGGGTGATCCACGCCAAAAGGGTGGTCAAAATCAACAGCATGAACCAGAGCAAGGATCCGGTGTAGCTCATGATGCCGTTGACGAGCAAAAAGCGCTGCATCAAGGGCAGGCCCTCGGCAATCATCACGCCGCCGTGTTGCAGATTGCCCTGCGCCCAGCGGCGGTCGCGCTTGAGATCGTCGGTGAGGCTTGGCGGGTATTCTTCCCAACTGCCCGGCAAATCGTAGCTGACCCATACTTGGTAGCCGGCGCGGTTCATGAGTGCGGCTTCCACAAAGTCGTGGCTGAGAATTTCGCCGCCAAAGGGTTTAATGCCCGGCATACGCGGCAGGTTGCAGTGGCTCATAAACGGCGCAATGCGGATGATGACGTTGTGCCCCCAGTATTGACCATCGCCCAGCCACCACCACGCAAGACCTGCGGCAAACATGGGCGAGTACAAGCGTCCAGCGAATTGCTGCACGCGGGCATACAAGGTGTCCATGCCTTGCGAGATGGGCAAGGTTTGAATCATGCCGACGTGCAGGTTGCGTTCCATGGCTTGCACTAAACGCACCATGCTTTCTCCGCTCATCACGCTGTCGGCATCGAGTACGATCATGTATTCGTGGTTTTTGCCCCAACGACGCATGAAGTCGATGATATTGCCGCTTTTTTTCTTCACGCGGTAACGGCGGCGGCGGTAGAAAATCTTTTCAAAGCCATCGACTTCGCGGCATAAGCGTGCCCAGGCCAGCTCTTCGTTGACCCATTGTTCTGGTTGGTTGGAGTCGGAAAGAATGTAAAAACGAAAGTGTTCAAGTTCGCCTGTAGCCTGCAAGGAAAGATAGGTGGCGCGCAGACGGGCGAAGACCTCGTCGGCATCTTCGTTGCAAATCGGCATGACCACGGCGGTGGAGGCGAGCGGGGTCGGGCGGCCGTGGTTTGGGGTGTTGAGGGTGCTGATTTTGAGCCAGTCATTACCGCGTAGTTGCAGCATAAAGCCGATTAAGGCTGTCCATAGGCCGATCCATAGCCACATAAAAAGAATGCCGAACAGTACGAGCAGGGCGATTTCAAGCGGGTGGCTGCCGCCAAAGGGCAGTGTGTTGGCAAACATCCATACGCCACCTAAGGTGGGCAGAAGGACTAAAAGAGTGAGTAATAAGCGACGATCTGAGGCAATCGCGGTCAATTCTTTGGGGGTGGTACGCATGGAATATAGAGGGATACGTTAGTGTGGGTTTTCTTCGTTCAGACCCAAAAGACGGGAAAGAAAGCCTTCTGGAGCGGGGCGAATTTGCGCGGGGGCAACGATAGCGCGTTGCACCATGGGCATGGCATCCATACCGCTGAGGCTGAATTGCTGGCCTTCGTGTGAGAGTCGCAGGCTACCCCAAGGAACGGCGCGCCAGGTGCATTGGCTACATGCTGAGTGCCGCCATACGGCCACGCGCCAGGCCGCCGAGCCTGTCGCGGGGGTGCTGGGGATAATGCCTTGGGTGCGAGTCACTTGGCGGCTCAAGTGGGTTTGGACTTCGCGCATGGCGGCGGCGATGGGCGGTTCGTCGTTGTGCGCACGGGCGCGCTCGATAATCGTGCTCACCATCTCCTTGACGATGGGTGCAGGCACGAGCATGGCACGCAAATAGGTTTCGACGCGGCGTTCGGCATCGTCCCAGAGGGCTTGCGGGTTGGGCGGCGTGTTCATCGGCATGGCAGGGTATTCGTTTAGGGTTGACCAAAAATTTTTATTGATTAGGACTTACGCAACGCTTGGATTTAGCAATGTAGCTCGGATGAAGCGAAGCGAGAATCCGGGAGCCGCCGAGCCGATTGCACAGCCTGCCCCGGGGTGACGCCTAGATGGTGTCGTCACGAGATTTTCAGCCAAAGCACTAAACATCGAATTTGAATGGCCGCAACGAAAGAGGACAAATTCTTTGCATAACGGGTCGCAATTCCTCGCCACCGCTTGAGATGCAGG
>JBFXGB010000014.1:0-34466 GCA_050178405.1 Halothiobacillaceae bacterium | reverse complement strand
TAATTTTTTCTGGTAACTAACGCTCACTTTGCGCTAAACCTACAGTGCGTAATTGCTCTTGAATTGCTTGCGCCTGATCGTCATACATGACTTTACTCAAAGCCTGCACCACGCTTGCCGTATCGTAGGGGTCAAAATATTCAGCGGCCTCACCATACACTTCACGATGCACGGGAATATCCGACGCGGCCACAATTCCGCCGCAGCGCATAGCCTCGACGCCCGAAAAATCAAACCCTTCACCCACGCTAGGGCAAACGGTGACCGTTGCTTGGCGATAAAGCGCACGCAAGGCATCTGCGGGCAAGCTGTGCAGCATAAATAAGCTGCCTTGCTCAATCCATGGCTGAAACGCATCCAGTGCAGTCTCATAATCCCAGCCGATATGCCCCACGATAACCAGCTTTAAATCCGGGTCGATTGACCCGCGAATCGCCTCCCAAGCCGCCAGTAAACGCGCATGATTTTTACGTGGCTCAATCGTTGAAACCATGAGCAGAAAACGGGTACCCGGTGCAAAAGCTGCTTGATAAAACCGCGTTTTCTCATCTTCATCGTTAAATTGGCGCGCAAGCTTAAACTCGCGAGGTTTGGTTTTTATGCCTCTTCGTGGTTTACCTTGAAAATGTCCATGCAAATAGCGCCGCACAATACCGGGAATTTGTTCAGCCGCAGGCGCAGCGGGAAAATAATGCGCGGGTAGCATGTTATGAATGACATGCGCACGCGGTTCGACTTCAGGGAATAAATGCAATAAATCTTGCCGTGTTGCTTCAGAAACACACACAAAATGCGCCCCATCGCGCACATTGGCTGCCATGGCCTGAAAATGACTTGCCTGATGAAACGCGCGATCAGAAATGGTATGCGGCATCAGCACCGGAATGGCATCATGATAATGCACAACCAACTGAGTACCCGCAGCAACCCGCCCAGGATAGGGCGTTTGCACCAACAAAACATTAATTCCTTGCGTGTTTAAGATCGGATATTGAGAGCGCCCAAGCAGCTGGGCACGCTCGATTCCTACGCGGTGCATTTGCCGCCAAGGCGCAGCGCAAACTAAATAGTTAGCTTGCAACACACGCTCCCGCTCTTGGGCGGGCAAGGTGCGAGCAAAAAATTCCTGCCATACAAAATCTTGAAAATATTGAGTTTCAAAAACACCTAACTTTAACGGCTGCAAACCCAGCCATGCCCCCAAACGCAAACGCCACGTTTGTAAAAAACTGGCAATTTCCGTAACAAAACCATCTCGCCAATCGATGGTTGAACGCCCCTTGAGTGAGACTACAACACGAGAATATTGATGGATGCGCTCAGATTCAGATAGCTTACGATCAATATAAACACCGCCCGTAACCCCACGCTTAGACATTTGCAGCAAACCAGAAACAGAAAACTCCGGCTGCGATATCAATGCACTAAACAACAAGCGTGTTTCTTGCGGAATCCCATAAAAGCCATCCAAGGCAGGGCGCATTTCCATCACGATGTTCAAAGATTTTTCATTCATATAATTTTTATTTTCACTGAGATATTTGGCGTTCGATAAATGGAATCCAAGACCTTGATTTATATATAGAGCAGCAACCTAAACGGGCACCTCAATCATCCACCGCAGCGTATCTTCAAGGGGAATATCCGCCACATCGGGCACTAATTGCAGCAGCTTTGTGCGGTCGCCCTGCAGTATGCGCACCTCATTAGGGCGAACAAACGCCGGATTAACCTGCACGTCAAAATCATGCTGCGACAAAGCCCGAACCATGTCTAACACCTCGCGCAGGGTATATGCCTTGCCTGAACACACATTCACAATTTGGCCGATTGCCTCTGGGCATTGCAGCAAGCGCGCGTAATAGGCCACCACCATGCGCACGTCCGAGAAATCCCGCGCCACATCTAAATTACCCAGCTCAATGAGGGGGGCACGCCTTCGCACATGGCTCACAATCTTCGGCAGCAAAAAGTTTTCCGCCTGCCCTACCCCCGTGTAATTAAACGGGCGCACCACGATAATCGGCAAGCGATCAAAATACAGTTTTGCCATGTACTCCATCGCCAACTTGCTCACCGCATAATCATTGGCTGGCGCGACCTCGGCCTCTTCACTCAAAACGCCTTCTTGCGCGTTGCCATACACATTGGCGCTGCTTGCCAGTAATACGGCTCGCGGTTTAGTTCCTGAATGTACCAGTGCTTCAAGCACATTGCGCGTGCCAACGATGTTCACCCGATAAATTTCCGCCGCATCGCCATGCGCCACAAAGGAGATCGCCGCTAGGTGAATCACCACATCCGGCGCAACTTCTTTAAACACAGCCGTGAGTGCGGCTGGGTCGCCCAAATCGGCACAAACGATACGCGCAACCCCGGCGATGGGCGCGCGCAAGGAATGATGCGCCAGCCCAACCACCGTAAAGCCAAGCGTGTGCAAATGCTGCGCTAAATGCCGCCCGGTGAAACCAGAAATGCCGGTAATTAAAGCGATCATGCGTTAGCCCTACTCAAGATTTGATCGATTCACAGCCGGCGCACACGTTAAATGCCGCAAGTGTTTTATTGAACCCGGCAGCCGGCTTAATAGACGTGCATCGCACCCAACTCAAAACGAACTACCGGCTTGGTTGCGACGAATATCTGCCTCAACCATCATATTGCATAGCTCTTCCAGCGTGGTTTTGGGCGACCAACCGAGATCCCGCATAGCTTTTGCCGGGTCGCCAATCAGTAACTCCACCTCGGCCGGGCGATAAAACTTAGGATTGATGCGCACGATGGTTTTGCCAGAAGCCTTATCCACGCCAATTTCTTGCTCGGCCACACCCGAAAACGCCAGCTCAAAGCCCGCAGCTTTAGCCGCCATGCGCACAAAGTCACGCACGGTTTCGGTTCGGTTCGTCGCCAGCACATAGGTATCAGGTTGATCCGCCTGCAGAATGCGCCACATGCCTTCAACATAATCTTTGGCAAAGCCCCAATCGCGCTTGGCATCTAAGTTGCCCAACTCTAAAACATCGAGCATACCGAGCTTAATTTTGGCGAAAGAATCCGTGATTTTACGAGTCACAAACTCACGCCCACGCAGCGGGCTTTCGTGGTTAAACAAAATGCCGCTGCTGCCGAAAATATTGTAGCTTTCGCGGTAATTCACTGTCATCCAATGCGCGTACAGCTTCGCCACACCGTAAGGGCTGCGCGGATAAAACGGCGTGTCTTCGGTTTGTGGAATCGCCTGCACCTTGCCGAACATCTCCGAGGTGCTGGCTTGGTAGAAGCGAATTTTCGGGTTCACAATCCGAATCGCCTCCAGCAAATGCACCGGCCCCACACCCGTCATATGCGCCGTGGCAATAGGCTGATCGAACGATACGCCGACAAAACTCTGCGCCGCGAGGTTATACACCTCAGTCGCCCCACTGGTTTCCAGCAAGCGAATCGCCGACCCCATATCGGTTAAATCATATTCAACCAAATGCAGTTTCGGATGCTGGGCCACGCCCAATTCTTCAAGCCGCCAAAAATTCACCGAACTGGTGCGGCGATAGGTTCCATAAACCGTATAGCCTTTTTCGAGCAAAAGCTCGGTTAAGTACGCACCATCTTGGCCGGTAATGCCGGTGATAATTGCTGATTTAGTCATCTTAGAAATCTCCAGGGTTGTCAATAATTAATCAAGGTACACATCTGGCCCATGAAAGAATAATCTTCCATCTTTAAGTTCTGGTCGCACATAGCTTAGCCCTTCTGATTTAAATCCTGATCTGACTAAATTTAAACAGTTTTCAAAAATAAACTTATTGCGCTCAAAAAGTTCAGGCACTACTTTTCTCTCTACATCAGGATGATATGAGTGAATTATTACCATATCGATGACATGTGATTACCCGTAAACATGATTACATTTAGCCCAGAACTCAATATCTTCGTATCCGTAGCCAATAATTGCCTCATTGAATTTTGTGTTATTGATAATTTTTCTTGAAATAATGAACCAAGAGTTTCCTTGAGAAAATGGATTAGGATCATTTTTTATTATTTCCATAGACTTTAAAACATCTTCGGATTCTTCTCGCTGCCAATACACATTCGGAACGGCAAAATTTATTTTTAGATCGATTGATAGCGAATCAAATGTAAGAATTGTATCTGAGTCACAAAATGCCATATAACCAAAATCTTTAAACCGAGCATAATCAATAGCAGCATTTCTTAATTTAGAAAAGTTAAATTGTTTTTTAAAATCATCATCTATAACCCAAGGGTCATTTAAAACAACATTTCCTAAAAAATAAGAATTTATCGCAGGATATTTTTCTATAATATTTAAATCCGCATCAGTTACTAAAACGCGATCATCTTTCAGATCGACACCTAAAATACCCTGCTTAATTAATGAATTTTCCAGCCTATCAAGGTGAGTTTCCGTGACGAAATAAGCAAAGCAATTATTTAGTTTAGTGTTTTTAATTTCAATATTTTTTACATTCAAATTGCTATGAGCATTAACCCATAACCTGATTTCCATGTCGGGGCATTCTTCGTCCAAGCTAAATGAAACTATTTCTTTGTAAGCCCCAGCGCTTTGTTTCCTCAATAAATCACTGTGTATGATTTTTGTGCCTTGGCTACACGTAATATCAATGCGTTCTTCGCCACTCCAATACTCGGCTGCACCTTGGATAATTAGACGATAATTTCCCTTCTTAAAACGTGTATAAGCCCCATAAAATAAAAATCCAGCTACACCCGTTGTCTGAATGGTTTTTCCAATAATACGCTCACCAACTTGCGTTTGTAGCCTAGGATCATTTCCCCAATAACGGCGCACACCGTCGGGCAACCAAGTTTTGTATGGGGTTGCATTGCCCAGTATAGCGCCCAGCACTTGTTGGCCACTATCGCGCCAAGTTTGATGCGGCATGGCGGTGCTACGTGGATGGGCATCTTGGTTAAATAATGCCAACCACGCTTGAACTGCTTCGGCAATAGCTTTGGGGTCGCGGCTGTCGTTAAAGAAAAACGCATGGCCGTCGGTGACTTCACGGAATACGGGAATATCGCGCACCAAGAGCGGGACACCGTGGCGGGCGGTCTCGATCAGCGGCAGGCCATAGCCTTCATCAAAACTTGCGGCAATCAGGCAGGTGGCACGGGCATACACCTGCTCCAGATATTCATCACTAATGCCTTCCAGCCAAAATAAGCGCTTATGAAGCTCTGGGTGTTTGCGCAGTGCATTTACTGTTTGTGGTATGTCACGGCGTTGGCTATTGGGCAGGGGTTTCCAGCCCTCTTTACCTACAATGACTAGATTGACATCCACGCCTTGTGCCCAAAGCGCATCGAAAGCTTGAACTGTTTGCAAATGGCCCTTGCGTGGTTCGATGGTGCCGACCATGAGGAATGTGGGTCGGGTTTTAAATTCCGCGAGTGTTTGGCTTGCACTGGTCGGCAAACCAAGGGAAGGCGCGCTGTTATCCACATCCGCGCCAAGATGAAACCAATTAAGGGCGAATGGTCGTTCGCGTTGTTCACCAAAGGTTTGCAACCAATCAAACATTTCATCAGCAACCGCGCGCGAGATACACAAAGCGCCATCAAATTGGGAAATATTTGTTAACCAATAATGATGGCTCTCTTTCGCCCCTTCAGGGAACACCTCTGGCATGGTGACGGGCAGAAGATCATAAATAACGAAGTAACATTTAATACCTTGATTGCGCCAATTTTCTAGCGTGTGCTTTTGCGCGTCTACGACTTGGGGCTGTAAATCCATGCCAAGAAAAATATCCCCTTGCCACGCCCGAACAGGCGCATCCTCAGCCCAGTCATCGGGAACCCCTAAGAATCGACTCATAAATTTACGCGCGTAGCGATAGCCTTCTTGTTCAGGCACTGCATACACGGGTTCAATTTGCCAATCTTTATGTTCGTTTAAGGCAATTTCTTGTAAAAGCGCGCGGGTTACACGCTCAATACCGCTCCATAAATCGGTTTTAACAAGGGCGGAAACATCCAGCAAAAGCTGTGGTTTTCGCATTTTGGGTGGGAAGTTAGCAGCCAAGGTTTTTACTAACTGGGGTAATTCAGTCACGTTGGGACTCGGTGTTAGTCGAGGCATTGCCTTCGTCAAGCCAACAATGCCTTGATTGGCATTTAATTGTACAGTTTCAATGGCAATGGCATATTGATCCGCACAAGAGCGAGGGTTGTGATGCCTGTGAATATGCGCTTGCGCACGTTGCCCCAGCTCCATTCGATAGCTTGCATCCTCATATAAGCGGCTCAAAGCATCGATGAGTTCCTGATCGGTAAATTCATCAGGCATCAACCACACGGCATCAGAAGGCAAATCGGCCATCGATCCGTTCGCATTCACGATGGTGGGTAAGCCATAATTCATGCAGTCCAATACCGTGCCGGACGTTTCCCCGCGTGACAAGGTGCGCAACTGTACGCCAACATCCGCTGCAGCAAGCCAGGTACGGAAGATGTCTGAGTCTGTCCATCCGGTAATCGTGATGCGATCTTTTTCAGAGCTTTGTGAGATTGTTTTCTGCAAGGCGTTTCCATACTCACCGCCTTGATTTTCACCAACAAAGACTAATTGACACAACGAGTTTTTAGCTAAAGGTGAAGCCAGCCACGCATCAAGTAAACGCTGGTTTAGTTTGGTTGCCCCAATAACCCCAAAACTGCATACCACGAATGATTTTTCAGCTAAACCTAATTGTTGCCGCGCCAATGCTTTATCGATGTGTTCTGCAGGCTGGCGCAAATGAGGAATCAAAGCCCAGTCGTTAGCGTTATGCTCGCCGTAAAATCTATGCGCAAGCTGGCGAGAATAATTAGAATGAACAATAACGCCTTGCGCCTGTTGCAACACCTTCAAATTACATGGATATTGCCAGACCAATTCCTCTATATTTTTTCCTATAAAGCGTTCTTGTACAGACCTCCAGCCATGTGCGGCGTGCAGTGCTTTGGTCCAACTGAAGCGATGCGCGGATTGATCCTCCATTACCCAAGCCAATACGCCCGAAAGGTAAAAATCATGCAGCACGACCAAGCCTGGGATTTCAGCCAGAAGATCAAACATATACACATGTCGGTCTGAATTGCCGAATTGGTAAACCACTCGGTCAAACTGCTGTGAATGCTCGCGAAACCAGTCTGCATTCCGAATTGGGGTATTAGCACGTACCCAATCATCAGAAACATCCGCTTGCTCGACAATAACGGTGATGTCGTAATGGCGCGCCAGTTCGGGCAGGAGTTCTGCTGCGTAATCGGCGATGCCGGTTTTTTCCGGTGGTAAGGGGGACACGAAGGCCAACCGTGGGCGCTGCGGCAAAGGGAGTGTGATTTTTGGCCGTGGGTGTTCTTGGTGCAGCTTTTCAAGCGCCTGCCAAGCACGCTGCGCGCTCACCTCCCAAGAGAATTTTTTGGCCTGCTCAAGCCCGTGGCGCTCCAGTTCTTGGCGAAATGCCGGGTTGCCAAGTACTGCAGCCATTTTCGCACTCATATCGGCATTATCGCGCGGGGTAAATAAGGCATCCGCACGCCCAACCACTTCGGGCAGGCTGGAGCTGTTTGCAGCAATTACCGCCTTGCCGCAAGACATCGCTTCCAGCACCGGCAAGCCGAAGCCTTCATGCCATGAGGGAAAAACGAAAAGAGTACAGGCATTATACAAAAGCACTAAATCGTCTTCAGAAACATAGCCAGTAAAAATCAAATCTGTTTTTGCAAGGCCAATAGTATTAGCAAGCGCAATAAAATGATCTTTTGCTTTTTCTAAACTACGGCCAACGAGAACAAGCTTGTATTTCTTTCGAATGGCTTCAGGTAAATTATAAAAAGAAGCAAATAAGCCCTCTAAATCCTTGCGCCAATCAATATCACCCGTGTACATGACATAATCACCAGAAATACCAAACTTTGATTTAAGTTCAGCGCGATCCTTTTCTGTAATAGAAATCGGTGCAAAATGCTCATCACTAGCAGTCGATATGTTTACAACGTTTTTTTCTGGAATATTGAGGTATTGCTTTGCCTCATCACCTGATGAAAAAGAAATAGATAATAGCAGGTCGGCTCGACGTATATGGTCGATTTTCTCAAAATACCATTTGCTCGTGTTGGTATCTTGAAGATAAACCTTGCTGTAAATCAAAGGGATTAAGTCATAGAGTATTACTGCCGATGGAATTCCTGTTCTGAATAGACCGATGCTGGAAACCGCCGCAGTTTCAAAGAGTGATGTGATTAAAACCACATCAGGATTTAGGCTCGCTATAAAAGCTTCGTAGATAAACTCTGCTTGCTCTCTTCGACTATCATTTTCTCGATGAATAGCCATGACTGGCCCGTTTATTTGACATACCAAAATCGAGTTTTCTGAAATAATAGTGTTAAATTCAGTCTTTATTGATTCAATCGAATCAAATAGCGCACCGTTTAATACAAGAACCACTTCGTGGTCACCACACTGACGAACTATTTCCTTCACCAAGGATAAAGTATAACGACCAATACCACGAAAGCGGCTTTCTGTTTGCGCCCCTTGCATATCAATTACGAGTTTCATTTATTTATTCCTGCAAGTATGCGAATTGAGCATTGATTTGTTGCTTAAAAATAGAGCGGTCATATTCTGGAAATTGAATCAGACGAAGATGAAACTCATCAGAGGCCATAAGTACGGTTTTTAAAAGATGCGGTGAAGATAACTCCGCATGGTGCCAAATTGTCTCTTCACTTTCGGGGGAACGCCCTAAAATCAGGCTGAACAGGTCGAGAACCGTTTGCCGTGAAAGATTGCTGGCTTTCGGGATCGGTACATTAACCTCATGGGCGCGGCCATTGGTTAAATTAAGGTGAGCCAGTTGCTCACTAATCGCTTGGAATTGCGGGCTGTAGTCAATAGCAGGCGGGGTGGTAATAGCGATTGGGTAGGCTAAAGCTGACTGTGCACGCGCTTGACGGGCGCGATTAACAAACAACCCCCAAAACCAATGCTGAGCTTTCCGCTCATCTTTTAGCAGCTTAGTTAGGCCATCAATGCGACTGTGCGGCTGAGATTCTGGTGCTTTAGCTAACTGAGCAATAATGCTGGCTTTGCTATAACCCTGCGCTAAGCGGCCGAGATAATAATTTAAACCATGCGGATCTGGCTCGCGCTGAAGCAGGGCTGCATAAGCGGCGTGAATAAATTCAGCCCCGTGTAGTGAAAAAAGCTCAGTTATGTGTTTAATGGGCATAGGGATGGCCTTTTAATCTAGTTCAATTTATGGCTTTCAAGCTTAAAGTGCTTCATACGCGGCAATCGCTGAATCTACCGTATCGTGCACAACCAAATGGCCGTTTTCTAAAACAGCCGCACGATCACAGTTGGCTCTGATTAAATCCGTTTGATGCGCCACAATAATCATGGCGCGATCGGCACGCTTTTCAAATAACTCGACATTGCATTTTTGGTGAAAACGGTGGTCTCCGACCGACATGCCTTCATCAATTAAAAAACAATCAAACTCGACCGACATAGATATGGCAAACGCAAGGCGGGAGGCCATGCCGGATGAATAACTTTTTACCGGCTCGTTAAGATATTTTCCGAGCTCGGCAAACTCTTCTACTAAAGCAATTGTTTTCTCAAAATCAATATCGTAAATGCGGCATATAAGCCGCGTGTTATCTCGCCCTGTTAGGCTGCCTTGAAACGCGCCACCAAACGCCAACGGCCAAGAAATCGACATATCATGTGTGACGGTGCCTGAATGGGGTATTTCAGAGCCGCTAATAATCCGAATGAGAGTAGATTTACCCGCGCCATTGCGCCCTAAAATGCCCCATTTTTCTCCGCGCTCGACCCGAAAATTAACGTTATTCAAAACTTGGCGCTCGGCCTTGCCATGATGAATGGGGTAGGATTTGCAAATGTTTTTAAGTTCTAACATAGTTAAATTGATTGCACGCGGCGATTGGCAATATTCATTAAAGCGTACGCGAATAGGGTCATAATAATTAGTACCATAATCGTGTATTCAGGGTAATAAAAACTTGGCATCCGGTCGCCATAGTAGCCATGATGAAACCATTCCACGGCATCGACTAATGGGAATAGCAATAAATAGTCACGAAATTCTTGCGGCACTAAATAAGCCGGTAAAAATACACCTGATACGGGTAGCATGAGGTACAAAACGATGTGTGAGGTGCGCTCAATCGTGTCATTCAGTTCCGCCAGTGCCGCCATAATCATGACAAAGGCAAACGAAAACCACACCACCACGAACCAACCAATCAACATGGTGAATAAATCCGCTGGCCATTGGCAGATGCCCACAGCCACGAAAATTAAATACAAAAATAATGAGGCACCGGTGGCACTGGCAAATTCCAAGATAATGCGTGAGTAAATAATATCCATCGGCCGCACGGGGCGATGGTGTAACAAAGCGCGGTTCACATCCACCGCCTTAACCACGCGCCCCACCCCATTTCGCCAGAGTAGAAGCGTGGGGTAACTCACAGCCAGGTATTCCGCTATCGTTGTGCCTTGAAAGGCAGAATGACCAATACTTGAGAAGATAATCATTACACCAACGATAAACATGGCCGGTTCAGCGATGACCCACAGCACGCCCAAGCCTTCGCGGCCATAGCGGGTAATCATTTCACGCAGTAATAGCGCCCAGATGACGCGCCGCTGAATGGCGAATTGATGCCAAAAAGAGGGCTGTGTTTTATCGGTCATGGTGTTCACGCACACCTGCATTCAGGATGCTTAAAATGCCCCACAGCATCAAGGTGAGCAATAACGTTGCTAAAATCCCTTGGATTCGTTTGGGTTCTGTCGCGTAATCCGGCAGGTTCGGCTGGCTAATGCGCTCGACATAAATATGCTGGCGCTGAGCTTGTGTGCGCGCTTGCTCTAATGAGGCCATAGCGCTGACTAATTCTCGATCGGCATATTGGCTATCGAGAAATAAGCGCTGGTATTCGACCGCTTTGCTGGCGAGTGATTTATCGCCTGAACCCGCAATGCGGGCATTTTCTTTATCCATTTGGCTGCGTAGTAATTCAGCACGCTGGCGCAAGGCGGGCAACTGGGGGTTGTCTTTACTGACCGTTTGTATTTGCAGAATTTGTGCTTCGGTCGCAATTAATTGATCTTGCAGTTTTGCCACTTGCTGCAACGGAATGGCAGTTTGCTGCTCGGGATTGATCACGCCAAATTTGTTACGAAACTCGCCTAGGGCAATGGCAGCTTTTTTCGATTTTTGCTCGGCTTTGTTCAAAATCTCTTGCGCAAATTCGATCATGTCTTTTTGCCCGCGTTCATTCAGGCGATTGACTAGCCCCTCACTTTGCGCCAATAAATCTTGATTGATTAATTGAGCCTCTTCAGCAGTATAAGCGCGGGTTTTTAAGGTTAATATATTTGACATGGGGTCTAAATTCACACCAACCATTTTTTGATAGTATTTATAAAATTCCTCATAGTTGTTTTTAAAGTAAATTAGTCCACCGAATCGATTGATAAAATCAATTGAATCGCTGGAAAATACTTTTTTCAGATTAAGCTTTTGATCCAAAGATTGCATCGCTGAACGAGAAAGGATGTAATTTTGGATGGTGTAAGCATCATTTTGCGAGGTGCCAAAACCAGTACTTTGTAAAATTGAGCCAAGCCCGGTTAGGCTAGACTTCTCCGGTGTGCGAACAACTAAGCTTGATTCAGAAACATAAACTCTAGAGGCAATAAAGCCATAATAAATTATCGATATTAGCGTCGGAATAAAAACGACAAAAATAAATAGTTTGTTTTTATAAATGGGGGTTTTCTTTTGCAATTTAATTTCACACAGTCTGTTTAGTTTCTACACGGCCATACACATCTTCAAACCGAACAATGTCATCTTCACCAAGATATTGACCCGTTTGCACTTCAATGAGCACAAGGTTGATTTTGCCTGGGTTTGTTAGCCGGTGTTTATGCCCGGCTTGGATGTAGGTGGAGTGATTGGTGCGCAGGAAAATTTCCTCTTCGCCATTGACGATGATGGCCGAGCCACTGACGACAATCCAATGCTCGCTGCGGTGATGGTGCATTTGTAGCGATAAGCTTGCACCGGGTTTAACCACAATGCGCTTCATTTTAAAGCCGTCGCCTTCTTCAAGCACGGTGTAGGTGCCCCACGGGCGATGAACTGTTTGATGCAGCTGGTGTGCGGTATGCCCCGATTCTTTTAACTGGGTGTAGATTTTTTTAACGTCTTGGCTGCGATCTTTGTGTGCGACGAGCACAGCATCTGCGGTTTCAATAATCACCAAATCTTCGACACCGACCGCGCCGACCATACGATTTTCAGCATGGATGTAGCAGCCGTTGACATCATGCAGCAAGATATCGCCTTTTAATGTGTTGCCATTGGCATCGGTTTGGCCAATTTGGCTCATGGCGCGCCAAGAGCCGATATCACTCCAAACGATGGCGCAGGGGACAACGGCGGCTTGTTGCGTTTGTTCCATCACGGCGTAGTCAATCGAATCTTCGGGCACTTCCGCAAACGATTTCGCATCCAAGTGACAAATAAAATGCCGATCGCCGCGTGTTATTTTTGATTGCGCAATCGTTAAGCGCACGCTGGCGAGGATACCGGGTGCATATTTTGCCATTTCATCAATGAAGGTTTGTGCCTTAAAGCAGAACATGCCAGAGTTCCAAAGAAAGCGGCCGCTATCGACATAGGCCTGCGCATCAGCAAGGTTGGGCTTTTCAACAAAGCGGATAACGGTTTCGCCTTCATGCTCAATGTAGCCATAGCCGGTTTCGGCTTCGGTGGGCTGAATGCCAAAGGTAACAACCTTGCCTTCTTGCGCGAGGGTTTGCGCGCGTGCAACGGCGGCGGCAAAGGCGGCTTGATCTTCAATGAGATGATCGGCGGCCAGAATGAGTAAACAGGCTTCGGGATCGGTTTCTTTCACGATGAGGGCGGCAGCTAGCGCGGCGGCGGCGGTGTTACGGCCGACGGGTTCTAAAATTAACGAGAGCGGCAGCTTGCTGGTATTGATTTCTTCGTATTCATCTTCGGTTTTAAAACCAAGGTCGCGGTTACTGACCGCAATGATTTGCTCGACGTTAGGTAAATCGGCTGCGCGCAAAAATACTTTTTGCAGCAGACTCAAACCATCGGCCATGCGCATGAAAGGCTTGGGGTGCAAATCACGCGAGAGCGGCCAAAGACGTGAGCCAGCACCACCAGAGAGAACGACGGGAATAAGTTTAGCAGGCATAAATTTCACCTAGGTTATTGATTTTAAAAAACTGATACTGTGATCAATCTGATGTTCTGTGTGCGCGCACGATATAAAAAACCGTAATCGTGCGGCGCGTTCTTCCACGGCGGGGTGGATGATGGGTTGGGCGTTGATGCCGTGATTAAGTAACTTTTGTGACAGTTTAACGGCACTAAGTGACTTGCCAATGACAATGGGCACCACGCAAAAGCCTTGGCTCAAGCCGGTATCCAGCCCAGCGGCTTGCGCTTGCTTTAAAAAATACTGCCCGTTTTTTTGCAGCATCGCAACCCGTTCAGGCTCTTGTCGCATGATGTTTAGCGCTTGATGAGAGGCTGCGGCCACGGCGGGTGCCATGCCCACGCTGTACACAAAACCGGGGGCGCCGTAGCGTAATTGTTCGACTAGCGCTTGGCTGCCGGCAATGTAGCCTCCGCAGCCCGCAAGTGCTTTGCTTAAGGTGCCCATCCAGATATCGACATCACGGCTCGGCACATTGGCGTGTTCGCGCAGCCCCAAACCGTGTGCGCCGAGTACGCCGAATGAATGCGCTTCATCGACCATTAAAAACGCGCCATAGCGTTGTTTGATGCGCACAAGCTCCGGCAAATTGGGTGCATCACCATCCATGCTGTAGATGCCTTCGACCACAATGAGCACGCGCTCGAAGCGATCACGCAGTTCAACCAATATCTGTTCGAGTGCTTGGGTGTCGTTGTGGGCAAAGCTGCGGCGCGTGGCACCGGATAGCTGCGCGCCAACGAGGGCACTGTTGTGGATGAGGGCATCGTGCAAGATTAAATCTTTTGCGCCAAATAAATGGCCAATCACGGAAACATTGGTGGCATGGCCGCTGACAAAAACGATAGCATCGTCAACCTCATACGCATCCGCAAGGGCGCGTTCGAGCATTTGGTGAATGGGGCGCTCGCCTGAAACAATCCGGCTGGCCGAGACCGATGTGCCGTAGGTTTTGATAGCATCCATAGCGGCTTGTTGCACCCGCGCATCGCCGCTTAAACCGAGATAATCGTAGCTGGAAAAGTTAATGCACTCTTTGCCATTAATCAGCGTCGTTGCGCTCGCCGTGCCTTCATGCAGGCCAAAAAATGGATTGGCTGCGCCTAGGAGCTTGGCGGCATCTTGCATCATTTTTTGTTGTTTGTAGCCCGGAAATTGATCAAATTGGGTGAATTGTGGGTTTATCTTTCGTGTTGGCGCGGTTTGATTGCCTGAGGCCACGGAAGTATTGGGTGCGGACTTGGGTGACAAGAATCGTTTAATTAAATCCGCTTTGCTGGGGGTGGATTGGGGGGGCTGCGTAGCAGGCGTGCTGTTTTTGTCGAACGATTTCATGGTGTTGTCAGCCCTTGAAGTGCTGCTTGTTCATCGCGAGTGAGGCCGTCGGCGTGTTGTTGGGCAAGCTGATTAAGTAGCGCAGCATCCGCAGAGGGTGTTTCAGTAAGGCTGGTTGTACCGTGAATGTTGTCTAGTAGGCGCTCGGCAAGGCGGGTTACGGTGGGGCCTTCGTTAAGTGCCATGGCAGATAGGCGCACCCCGGTGCGTTTTTCGATGCCCAAGGCAAGCTCAACGGCCATGAGGGAATCAAGCCCCATGTCGTATAACGATTGTTGGGTATCAATTTTGGCGCTGGGCAGGCCGAGCACTTGGGCGACTTCGTCACGTATGACTTCGCAAAGACGCTGGGTGGCTTCTGCTGGGCTTAGGGATTGCAGAATTTCTTTAAGGTTTTCGTTGTCTGTATCGCCAGTGTCTTGGCCTGTGTGCAGGAAGGCAAAGCGCGTGAGGCTGTGTGCTGGCAAGATGCGTTGCAAGGCATTGCCATTTAAGCCCATGGCGCTTAAGCCGTTGAGGTTATTTTGTAGGCTAAGTTCAAGCACATTGAGGGCTTGTTGGCTGGTAATAGCGGCGCCACCTGTGCGCGATTCTAGGCCAGATAGTACCGCTTGATGCGCGGTTAAATAGCCGACATCGCTGATTGGCCCCCAACACAGGGCGGTGGCGGCCAAGCCTTGACCTCGGCGCGCGCTCGCGAGGGCTTCTAGCGCGGCGTTGGCGGCGACGTAGTTGGCTTGACCCGCATTGCCAATCAGCGTGGTCACGGATGAATACATGACAAAAAAGTCGAGCGGCTGATTTTGCGTGGCTTGATGCAGATGCCATGCGCCGGCGACTTTGGGTGTGATGACGCTAGCCATGCGCTCGGCATTCAGGTTTTGAATGAGCGCATCATCAATCACCATGGCGGCATGAATAATGCCGCGCAATGGATGCTTCGTTTTGCTGATTTTGCTGCATAGGCTGGTGACGGCCTTGCTATCACTCACATCGAGGGCGACGACTTCAACACGCGATTTTAATGCGCCAAGGCTCTCAATTTTTTCCGCCAAGCCGGGGGTTTGCGTGCCACGCCGTGCCGCAAGAATGACGTGTCCGGCACCGCGAGAAAGTAGCCAACGGGCGGTTTCAAAGCCAAAGCCAGTTAAACCACCGGTGACCAAGTAGCTTGCATCTTCTTTGGCCTGCCAAGCGGGCTTGGGCAGGGCTTTGATGTGTTGCGGGGCATGGTTTAGGCTGACGACCAATTTGCCGATATGCCGCGCTTGCTGCATGCTGCGGAACGCATCAATCACTCGATCTGCGCTGAAGGTTTGATGCGGTAATGGGTGCAGTACGCCATCTGCAAATAACGCCATCACGGCTTGGAAAATATGTGCAGTGAGTTCAGGGCGCGCCGACATGAGCTGGTCGGCATCAATGCCAAAGTAGCTGATATTGTCTTTGAAAGGGCGTAAACCCATGGGTGTGTTGGCGTAAAAATCGCGCTTGCCTAATTCAAGGAAGCGACCAAAGGGGCGTAATACATCTAAATTGCGTTCAATCGCCTCACCTGCCAGCGAGTTGAGGACGACATCAATGCCTTGGCCGTGGGTGTCGGCCATAATTTGCTCGGCAAAGTGCATGTCGCGTGAACTGTAAATATGCTCGACCCCCATAAGGCGCAGGAAATCGCGCTTTTCATCGGAACCTGCGGTCGCGTAAATTTCAGCGCCTAAATGCTGCGCGAGTTGAATGGCTGCAATGCCTACCCCGCCTGCGCCGCCGTGAATAAGTACCCGCTCACCCGCACGCAGGCGTGCCATTTCGACTAAGGCGTAATACACGGTAAAAAACACCGTGGGCACGGTGGCGGCTTCGTTAAAATGCCAATGGCTCGGCATTTTGCCGACGGCATTGCCGCGTGTAATGACATGGCTCGCAAAGCATTGTGGGCCAAAACCAAGTACAGCGTCCCCCGGTGCGACATGCTGAACATTTGAGCCTACGCGGGTGATTACGCCGGCGCATTCCAGCCCTAAGCTCGCACCGGAGAAGCCGCTCTCTAACGCTTCATCACCCAGCAAGCCCATGGCAAACATGACATCACGGAAGTTTAAGCCTACGGCATGAACTTTGAGTTCGACAGCATCAACATCTAGCGTTTGGATCGTGGCGGTTTGCCAGTGGAGATGCCGCAACTGACCGGGCACGTTAAAACCTAGGCGATAGCGCGGATTTTTTGCGGTCTGCCCTTGTTCGAGATGCGCCGGTGCTAACCGCAGAGTTTCTAATGATTGCGGGGTGATAATGATCTCGTGCTCGCAGGAATCCGTGCTTACAACTTGAGCTAATTGGGCGAAAAGGGCGGCATCGTTAAAGTCGCCGCGTGCATCAATTAAGTAGAGATTAAGCGCAGGATGCTCATTCATGGCCACGCGTGCCATGCCCCACAATGCGGTATTGACTGGGCAGCTTTGGGCATCATCCACAGAGTCAAGCGCACCAAAAGGTAGTACTAAATACTTGGGCGATGCCGATTCTTGTGTGATCCAGTGTTGCAGTACGCTTAAAAAAAGCTGGCATGCTTTAACTGTAGCGGCGTTCAAGTCGCTTGAAGGATGGTTTTTCCATGCACTATGAATCCATAACGCAGCATCCGGTTGGCTGGCTTTTAACGCGGACTGACGCAGGCTGTCGGCCTGCGCCTGTGCGCCGCTATTGAGCGCCGTAATACACACGGCGTGGGTAGGTTTAGGCGCGTGCTTGGTTTCGCGGGCTTCGATAGCACTTAAGCTTAGTGACGCACCTAAGCCAAGGGTATCAGCAGGTTCAAGCAGCTCGACGGTAGGCGCGGATGAAAGGGCGTTGAGGCTGATTGAGTGCTTATTTTCACAAGGCCAATTTCCTTCATCATCATGGCTTGTGAAGGCTTTACTCGTGCAGCGGATGAAGTCTAAGTACAATGCCTTGGCGGGTCGTTGTACGACCAAAAGGCCGCCAGAACAGGCTCGTTCTAACTGGGCAAGCGGCGGCATTGATACGCCTAGGGTGCCCTCATCAAGAAATACAAGATCAAAACCCGTTAAGATAGATTCGGCGAGTTTTTGCTGAACTTCGTCCCAAGATAAGGCGGTAAGATGCGTTGAGTGCTCGCAAGACCAAGCCGCCATTGCATCCTTGTCCGGCGAGCTGGCGACAATGTGCAGACCAAGCGCGGGGAATGCGCCGTTCGATTCTTCGTTGAGATAATGACTTAACTGCGTAAGGCAGATAAGCGGGTCTTGACCCAAATAAAGAATGCGGAGCTGGCTTTGTTTTGTATGTACTGTGTGCTTGGCAATGTTTAAGCAAAATTGCTCAATGAGTAATTGCGCGCCTTCAGACGTTAAACCTGAAGATTGCCATTGAGCCAGTAATGCGCTGTGCGCTAGGCTATTTATCGGGTCATTTAAGGGGGCATTACCCGCCAATAGGGCGTGCATTTTTGTGCCTAGGCGGGCGATAAGTGTGGCTTCGGCGTTGGCTTCGGGGTAGTCCCGATTAAGAAGTGTCCAGATATCAACAGCCACGGGCGGGGCATCCGAGAGCCTGCGGCCTGTGGCATAGCCTTGCGCTTCAAGCACACCCATGAGCCAAGCGTACAGGCCTTGTGCATGAGGGCTGGAATCGGGCAATGCGCCCGTCGCATCAACCAAAGGCGATAAGGCTTGGTAGGCGTAGGAAACGACTAACGCATCGAGCAGTGGGCGAATTTCTTCGTGGTAACGCTGGCGTAGTGGATTCGTTTCGATTGCGGGGTGAGTGTTTAGCTTGGTTAGAAAATCACCCGTCCATAAGATTGACGTGCTGGGGCGAAGCGGCAAACGCAAAGTTTGCCACAAGGGCGGTAGCGCACGACCTTGGGCAAAATGAGCCGCACGAAAACGGCAATCGCTCATTTGGCATATGACTTGACCATCGGCGGCCAATAAGGAGAAGTCGGCCAATATGGAGTGTGGGCTGAAACGTTTTATTTCACCTTGTAAATGGCTGGCTTTAAGCGTTGGCGCAGGCAAAATCAAGCGACCAATTTGAACAGGCAGGTACGTTGCACCCGCTTGGTTAGGCTCGTTTGCAACTAAAGCTAAAAGAGATTGGAAACATAAATCAAGCAAGGCCGGATGCAGGCCGTGCGCGGTATCGTTGCGCACGGCATCGGTCAAGTCGAGCGAGGCTCTGACGGTGCGCTCATGAAGTGTTAATTCGCGAATGCCTTGAAAACTTGCGCCATAATTTAAGCCCAAGTTGAGTGCGTTTTGATAGTGTGTCGCGCCATTCAAGATGACATCTGCACTGGCCTTGGGAGGGCTGATTGTGCGATGCAATGATAAATCACCCGCAGGCCGCACTTGACCAATCGCGTGGGTCACCCATTCATCGTTAGTTAAGCGTTGGCGGCTTTGAATTTTGAAGCGATGATCAAGCCCAAAAATTTGAGTGCGAATGGTGCGGCTTTGCCCCGCCTCAAACACCATCGGGTGGTGAATCTCAAAAGCACGCAATTCAATATCAGCCCAACCCAACCCATGCTTGGCAGCAGCTAGCGCCATTTCTGCATAAGCAGCGCCCGGGAGAACGACCGCGCCATCGACCTTATGGTCGGCTAAATAGGGCAGCACGTAGGTATCAAGTACGTTTTCAAAACTCAATGGAGCTTCGCTGAGTGCATAGCCAAGCAGCGGATGCAATCGCTTCCGTTGAATGAGGTTGTAACCCTCGCTTGTTTCTTCCATCCAATAACGTTGCCGAATCCACGGGTATTTGGGCAGGTCAATAAACGGGATTTTTTTCTTGGGTGATATATCGCGTGGCCCTTGGTGCAAGCGAATGCGTAACATCGCCTCGGATACATCAAGCAAGCTATCCGCATTTTGCCGAGCAATCGGCAAGGCTCGAACGGCGACTTTTTCATGTTCAGCGCACTGGGTGATATAGCGTTGCAATATCGCATGAGGGCTTATTTCGACAAAAAGCGTGTAGCCATCTTGAATCAAGGTGCTCATGGCTTGGTGAAATTGCACCGGCTCGCGGACGTTACGCCACCAGTATTCGGCGTTGAGCTTTTCGCCTAGGTGCTTGTCTCCAGTCACAGTAGAAACGTAAATAGCCGAACTGTTTTTTGGGTTTAAGTGGGCAAGATGGGTGTGAATTTCTTCGGCAATAGACTCCATCGCCGCGCTATGAAAGGCATAATCCAAATCAAGTAATCGGGCAAAAATGCCAGCTTGTTCCCAGTGGGCATTAAGCGCGCATAGCGTTTGATGCTCGCCCACCAAGGTGAGCGAACTTGGGGCGTTAAACCCAGCAATGCTGCAGGTGGTGACATCTAATTCAAGCGCGCTAAGTGTTGCAGTGAAATCGTCGGCACTAATTGCGGCCGCCAACATGCGTCCACTGCCTGCAGTTTTTGCTTGCGCACGGCTACGGACGGCAACAACCTCTGCCGCCTCTTTTAAACTTAAGCAGCCAGCCGCCCAAGCTGCTGCAATTTCTCCGACACTATGACCGGTGTAGGCATTGGCGGTAATTCCATCACGGCGTAATAGCTGGGTAAGCGCCACCTGCAGCGCAAATAACAAGGGCTGCGCAACGGCCGTGTCACTCATGCGGCTTGAATCCGAGGGTGCTTTAAGTTCTTTGATGATTGAAAAACCAACCATGGGGCGCATGAGCCGATCAAGCGCCTGAATTTTCTGTTTGAAAAATGGCGATTCCTGCATGAGCGCCAAACCCATGCCTTGCCATTGCGCACCGTTCCCCCCATAGACAAACGCACATCGCGACGCAGGGTGTGTTTCGGCAACCGTTGCTTGAACGACACCGCGAGTCGAACCGCCTTGCACCTGAGTCGAGGCGTAGGCATGCAAACGCGATACAACCTCATCCACCGTTGCGCCACTCACAGCCAAGCGTTCAGGTAACCATTGCCGCCGTAAAGCCGCATTCGCTGCAATATCGGCATAGCGCGTGGGCTGTGCTGCGATTAAATCAGCATAAGCCGTTGCCAAGGCGGGGAGCACCGAGGTTTCTTTTGCACTTAAAAAAAGGACGGGTAGGGAGTCGGAGGCAACAGATAAGTCTGCGGGTTGGGTTGATGTTTGCGTCGTTGCCGATTGAATGATTGCGTGAGCATTCGTGCCGCCAAAACCAAACGAATTAACCGCCACGCACGGCGGGCGTGTTAAGTTGGGCAGCGCGGTGGGTGTACGCACAATATGAATGTGTTGTGCGTTTAAATTTAAGTGAGGATTCAAAACACTTGAATGAATGGACGGCGGGATTTGCCGATGTTTGAGCGTTAAAACAGCTTTAATCAAGCCCGCCATGCCTGAAGCAGGCTCCATGTGACCCACGTTGGACTTGATTGATCCGACAGGCAGTGGATTGTCTTCTGAACGCGCCGCGCCATAAACGCTACCAATCGCTTGAATCTCGATAGGGTCGCCTACAGCCGTGCCCGTGCCATGCGCTTCAACATAGTCAATCTGGGCAGGGTCTATCCCCGCTTGATTCAAAACTTGATGCAATAAGCGCGCTTGCCCTTCGGCACTGGGCATGGTGATGCCGGTTTTTTGCCCCCCATCGGCATTTGTGCCCGTGGCGCGAATCACCGCATGAATACGGTCGCCATCCTGTTTGGCTTCTTTGAGTGGCTTAAGCAACAGCACAGCACCGCCTTCGGCACGCACATAACCATTGCCATCGGCGGCAAATGATTTCGAGCGTCCATCTTTCGAAAGCATGGAAGCCTGTGAAAAACCAATAAACGGATAAGGGTGAGCTAACACATTCACCCCTCCCACCAGCGCCATTGAACTTTCGCCACGCTTAAGCGACTCGCAAGCCGTGTGCAACGCCACTAAAGACGAAGAGCAAGCTGTGTCAATGGACAAACTTGGCCCATGTAAATCGTAAATAAATGAGATTCGGTTGGCGGCAATGCTTAGGGTGCTGCCTAACATGGAGTAAGCATTCATACCCGCCAAGTCATCGAGCGTGCGCGTGCCATAATCAAGCGCAGAAATCCCCACAAACACGCCGCACTGGGTTTGTGCGATGTCTTTTGGCAAAACACCAGCATCTTCGAGCGCGTGCCAAGTCAACTCCAACAAGAGGCGCTGCTGCGGATCCATTTTGAGCGCTTCGCGCGGGGATATGCCAAAAAAAGCCGGATCAAAGTCAGTGATAGTATTGACCACACCTGCCTTGAAGGTGACGCTGCGCCCTAATTCCTCACGTCGATCATGCTGATAAAACTGAGTGCCAAAGCGATCTTGCGGTACTTCCGTGACAAGATCCTGACCATCCATCAAGGCTTGCCACAAATCTGCGGGCTGTGAAATATCGCCGGGGAAATTAAATGCTATCCCGATAATCGCAATGTCTTTTTTTATATTTATCATAAATTTAGAAACTATAAGGTCTTTTTCCAGTTATTATACCAGAGTTCGTCTTTGACGATATCAAGACACTTATAAGCTATAAACTAATGCATAAGCATGGTCTGCGCGTCAAGGGCAAAAAACACTTCAAGGACACCCCGTACAGCCAGCATGATCTTCTTGTTGCCGGCACCCTGCTCGATCACACATCCTCAAAAAATCCCACGTCCAAGAGGGCTTTTTTGTGTTTTTAATATTTCGGTATCGACCATGCAAACCTTACTTGATTTTTTAAGCTTCAAAACATTCATCTCGCCGAGCGTTTTGCTATTTTGTTATTACCTTGGCGCGCTGGGTGTGCCGCTGTTTGCCAGCGTGATGCTTATTTGGGTGCGTCAACAAGCCAGAAAACATGGGATAAGCTTTGTAGCCGATTCGCGCTGGAAAAGATGGGCGACTCAATCCAATAAAACCGTGCTTCTAGCTCTGTTTGGGTTGTTTTTTGTCTGCATGGAAATAGGCTGGCGCATGATGTTTGAATTCATGCTGGCCTATTTTCAAATGCGGGATGCGTTGTTGGGTTTGGGCTAAGCCCTCAAGCATTGCCTTCAAGCATGGCGCGCGCTTGGGCGTACACGGCGGGGGTTGCTGCGGCGAGTACATTACGCACATCCAAAAGTGGGCTGCTGCCGTTAAGGTCAGTCAATACGCCGCCTGCTTCGCGCACAATGACGCATAGGGCGGCAATGTCGAGAATGTTCACATCGGATTCGATGACCAAATCAATCCGACCGGAAGCAAGCAAGTGGTAGTGCAAAAAATCGCCATAGCCACGGGTGCGGTTGACGGTCTGGCAGATGTTGCCGAAACCTTGCCACTGCGCAGATTGGGCGAGGCTTTTGATATTGCCTGCCGATAATGCCGCTTGGGCGAGCGTGTCGATGCTGCTGACATGAATCGGCTTGCCGTTGAGAAACGCGCCCTGCCCTTGTGCTGCCCAGGCCATTTCGCCGCCGTTGAACATGGGGGCATTGGATACGCCCACAATCAAATCGTCGCCGTGCATAAGAGCAATTTGGGTGGAGAACATCGGGTATTGGCGCACAAAGGCTTTGGTGCCATCAATCGGATCGACGAGCCATGTGTAGGCCGATGCTTTGTCGCTTTTGCCGGTTTCTTCGCCATAAAAACCATGTTCAGGAAAGGCGGCTTGCAGCACGGCTTTGATGGCGTGTTCTGTTTCGACATCCGCCACGGTGACAGGGGTTAGGTCTTCTTTAATCTGAACTTGCACGTTTTTTTCGTAGTAGTGACGAATCACGACTTCGCCGGCTTTGGCGGCTTGGATAGCGGTGTCGAGCGCGTGTTGCAAAAAAACGGAATCGTGCATGATTAGCCTGCAATCGTTGAGTGAATGGTATTAAATTTGAATAAAGTGCGCGCATTGTCCAACGTGCGCGCCGCTGTTTCTTCCAGCGTCCAGCCGCGCAACTCGGCAAGTTGCTCGGCCACATGGCGCACATAAAGCGGGATATTCGGCTTGCCGCGCTTGGGCACGGGCGCAAGATAGGGCGAGTCGGTTTCAATCAGCAAGCGATCTTGAGGAATTTTTTTAGCCACTTCGCGCAGTTCAGCGGCACTTTTGTAGGTCAATACGCCAGAAAACGAAATGTAAAAGCCCAAGTCCAGTGCGCGCTTGGCGCTTGCCCAGTCTTCCACAAAACAGTGCATTACCCCGCCGCAGTCGCGCGCGCCAGCTTCTTCCAGCACGCGTAAGGTGTCTTCACGCGCTTCACGGGTGTGAATAATCAGCGGCTTTTGCACTTGCCGTGCGGCTTCGATATGGGTGCGGAAACGCTCGACTTGCCATGCGACCCCAGGCTCGGTGCGGAAATAATCCAAGCCGGTTTCGCCAATCGCGAGCACGCGGGTATCGCGTCCAAGTTCGATGAGCTGATCCAATGTGGGCGAACATTGCGGTTCTTCGTTCGGGTGCACGCCGACGCTGATAGCGATTTCAGGATAAGGCGCAACCAAATCACACATGGCAGGGTAGCTGTCTAAATCAATCGCCACGCAGAGCATCCACGCTAAATCAGCCGCACGGGCGGCCTGCATAAATTGGGCAAAATCATCATGCCACGGACTTAAATCAAGGCGATCAAGGTGGCAGTGGGTGTCGGTAAGCTGCATGGTGGTGTGAATGGTGGTGACTAGATGGTATAGGTGCGTTGCTCGCTACCTAGGCTGCCCGCAAGATAATTTTCGATTTTAGCGCGCGTCATGCCGTTGTCGGCTTCAAGAAACTGCACGCCGACACCGGCAGGCCGCCCGCCCTGTGCGCCAGATGGAGTCATCCACACCACTTTGGCCGCCACGCGAGCTTTTTCTGGGTTATTCATCATGCTGAGTACCAGAAAAATCTCCTGCCCCATGCGCAGGCGGGTTTGTCCGGGCAGAAACATGCCGCCGTTTTTCAGAAACGGCATGTAAGAGGCGTACAAAGTCGCCTTGTCGGGAATGTTGTGCTGCACAATGCCGGATGTTGTACTCATGCGTGGCCTCCGAGGCGTTGAAAGCGGATTAAAAGCTCTTCGAGCTGCAGTTCTTTATTCAATGGATGATGGATTAAACGACTTGTTTCCAGTAACTCATCATACAAGCCAAACAGCTCGCGTGCATTCAAGCGTCGCGCAAGCGGCATTAAAACATCAGCGTAATCACGGTTGATAAGGTTAATTGACGTCGTTTGGCTCGCCGTAGCAACCTGGTGCAAACGAATAAGATCGACCAGCAACACGCGGCAATCATGCAGCAATTGCGGCCATGCGTTCTTATCCTGCGCGGCGGCCAAGGCCAAGGGATTACCGCCCACACGCAAGAGATGGAGCAAGGATTCCAGCCAGCGGCTACGCTCGGCCAAGCGCTCTGGCTCGGCCAATTCCAGCGCCGCCAATGGTCGTCCTTCAGCCAAATCAAGCACACGTGCAGGGTCTTCACCTGCGAGCTTGGGCTGTTGCGCAAGCCACGCCAAGGCGGTGGCGCGTTCGGGGATAGGCACCTGCCAACGCTGGCAACGGCTGCGAATGGTGATCGGCAGACGTGCGGGGTGCGAGCTAACCAAAATAATCAACGTGCCTGCGGGCGGTTCTTCTAAAGTCTTGAGCAAGCTATTGGCTGCCGCCGCGTTCATGGCATCGGCGGGTTCAATCACCCCGACTTTGCCATGCTGAAAGCTGCTACTTAAATAAAGGCTTGCACAAAATTCACGCACGGCATCGATTTTGATGTCTTTTGCCTTTTTTTCTGTCGCCTTGCTGTCTTTTTTGTCTTTGGATGCGTCATCGTCCTTGTCTTTAGGCACGAGCAAATGAAAATCCGGATGCGCCCCCGCCAAAAACGGATGACACGACCCGCATTGCCCACAGGCTTGACCATCATCCAAAGGCTGCTGGCACAGCGTGGCTTGTGCCAGGCGCATGGCGAGCTGGCTTTGCCCTAACCCTGGCTCACCGCTAATCAGCAAAGCGTGCGGCATACGCCCTTGGGCGCGCAGTGCATGGAAGCGCGAAAACTCAGTACGCAACCAAGGATAAAGCGGGCTGTGCATCTTCAATCCGTCCACAGCGACGCAAAAAAGCGTTCAACTTCGGTACGCATGGCAGCTTGCACGTCTTCAAGCTCGTGCGCGGCATCCAGCACAATAAAGCGCTCGGGTGCAGCGGCGGCCTGCGCCAAAAAATGCGCACGCACACGCTCAAAAAACGGGCGACCTTCGTGTTCGATGCGGTCTTCCGGCTCGCCTCGGCTGCGCATTCTCGCCAACCCCACATCCACTGGAGTATCCAGCAGCAGGGTCACATCGGGGCGTAAATCATCCTGCACGAAGGTTTCCAACCAAGCAATCGCCGCATTATCCAAGCCGCGCCCACCGCCCTGATAGGCATAAGACGAGCTGGTAAAACGATCCGAAATCACCCAAGTTCCTGCCGCCAACGCCGGGCGAATCACCTGCGCCACATGCTGGGCGCGCATGGCAAACATCAAGAGCAACTCGGCCTTGAGCTCCATGCCCGCGTACACCGGATCGAGCAAGATAAAGCGCAAAGCCTCACCAAGCGGCGTGCCGCCGGGTTCGCGGGTGCGCAAAACGCTCAAGCCACGCGCTTCCAGCATCTGTTGCAAATACTGCAAATTGCTCGACTTGCCCGCACCTTCGCCGCCTTCCAATACGATAAATTGCCCACGCTGCATTATTTTTTGAGTCCTCGCACATAGTCTCGAACGGCTCGATTATGCGCGTCCAAGCTGTTAGAAAACACATGCCCGCCCTTGCCATCGGCCACAAAATACAAAGCATCCGTTTTTTCTGGGTGCATGACGGCCTGCAAAGCCGCCTTAGATGGCAAGGCAATCGCCGTCGGCGGCAGGCCGGTGCGCGAGTAAGTATTCCACGGCGTATCGCGCTCCAAATCGCGGCGGCGCAGGTTGCCATCAAACGCATGACCCAAGCCATAAATCACCGTCGGATCGGTTTGCAGCTTCATCCCCTTGCGCAAGCGATTGATAAACACGCTGGCAATTTTGGCGCGCTCCGCCGCCACGCCGGTTTCTTTTTCTACAATCGAAGCCAAAATCAGAGCCTGCTGCGGCGTTTGCAAGGGCAAATCGGGGTTACGCTCTGCCCACAGCTGCTCAAGGGTTTGCTGCATGGCCTCATGCGCGCGCTTGAGTACTGATACATCGGTATCCCCACGCGCAAACACATAGGTTTCTGGCATAAAAAAGCCTTCGGCCAGCGCGTCTTTAGCCCCCAAAGCCGTCATTAAATCCTGCGCTGACAAGGCAAAACCCTCTTGCACCAAAGCAGGATGCTGCGCCAGAACATCGCGCACCTGCTCCAAGGTCATGCCCTCCACCAAGGTCACTTTGTGCAACACACCCTTGCCACTGGCAAGCATTTCGAGCAAACCTGTCGGAGTTATCCCAGGTTCAAGCTGATATTCACCCGCGCGCAAACGTCCTGCATTGGCATCCAGACGCGCCAAAACACGCCAGCGCAGGCGGTCTAAATCGCTTAGCGCCAACGGCTGGGTCAGTTCATCCAACACGGTATTTAGGCGCTCGCCGCGATCCAAGCTGATACACAGAGACTCTGTCAACGGCAAGGCGGTTGCGGCATAACGCTGTACATCCATGCGCACGCCCCAAAGCGCAAGCCCAGCGAACAAAACAATCAACAACGCCGCAAAGCCAAGACGCGCCCAAAACACCTTGCCAAACCAGCTCATAAACGCCCCCGCAATGCGCCCTGCAAACGCTGCGTCAGCACCCCTTGCATCCATTCACGGTAGCCCTGCAACACATGAACAGGACGAATGCCATACAAACTATTAGTCAAAAAAACCTCGTCCGCAGCAAGCACATCCTGCAAACTCAAGCGCTCCTCCTCCACCGGAAGGCCACAATCTTCAGCGCAAGCCATGACTTCGGCACGCATGACTCCAGCAACCCCGCATTGGTCAAGAATTGGCGTGTGCAAGCGCCCCGCGTGGACCAAGAAAATATTGCTCGCCACCGCCTCAATCAACTCGCCCATGCTATCCAGCAACAAACCCTCGGCAATCTCAGGCTCACGCCATTCAGCACGCGCCAACACATATTCCAGACGATTAAGATGCTTCATTCCTGCCAAGGCGGGCTGGCGAGCAAGGCGCAAATCACACAAGCGCACCACGACCCCATCCTGCACAAGCGGCGGCAGCTTTTGCGGATAACGCAACACAACAAGTGTCGGTTCGGCAAACTCAGGCGGCGCATAACCCCGCCCGCCACTGCCCCGCGTCACAATCAGCTTGAGCACACCCTCTTGCAATTCCTCTGCCGCAGTCTGCAAAGCCACCTCAAGCAGAGCAACATCCGGTAAAGGAATCGCCAAACGCGCCGCACCAAGCTGCAAACGCTTGATATGACGCGGCAATACACGCACCCGCCCACCCTGCACCGCCATGGTTTCAAACAGGCCATCGCCGTAATGCAGCCCGCGATCAAGCAGGTCGATGTGCTCTGCAAACTGCATCAGGATGCACTTAAGCCTAAGGCACGCAACAAACCCCGCGCCTTGGCACGGGTTTCCAAAAGCTCGTCTGCCGCCACCGAATCCGCCACAATGCCCGCCCCTGCGCGCAGGACAAAATCCGCGCCATTAAGCTTTAGCGTGCGAATCAGGATATTGCTATCCATTGAGCCATCGCGGTTCAAATAGCCCAAAGTGCCGGTGTAAGCCTCGCGGGGTACATCCTCAAGCTCGGCCAAAATTTGCATACAGCGCACTTTGGGGCAACCGGTAATCGTGCCACCGGGAAACAACGCCGCCAGCACCTGCCCCGGTGTCACTTCATGCCGCAACTCGGCACGCACATTGGACACAATGTGATGCACATGGCGGTAACTCTCAATCACCATGCACTCGTCCACCTGCACCGTGCCAGGCTTTGCGACGCGGCCTAAATCATTGCGTTCCAAATCCAGCAGCATAATGTGCTCGGCACGCTCTTTGGGGTGAATAATAAGCTCCGCTTTGAGCGCCGCATCTTCATCTGCATCCGCACCGCGCCGCCGCGTGCCCGCAATCGGGCGAGTTTCAATGACCCCGTGCCGTGATAACACCAAACGCTCTGGCGAGCTTGACACAATCGCCTGCCCGTCGATATGACACAACGCCGCAAAAGGCCCCGGATTGTTGTGCGCTAATTGCCTAAACAAAGCCGCAGGTTCGGGCGCACTGGCAAAGCGACCGCGCCACGCCCGCGACAGATTGGCCTGAAAAATATCCCCAGCAAAAATATACTCACGGATGCGCTCAACGCCACACAGAAAAGCATCAGCGTCGTCTTCGTTGAGTTCAAACGCAGGCAGAGTAACCTCCCCCTTTGCAGAGAGATTTGCCTCCCCCTTTGGAAAAGGGGGATCGAGGGGTACTGCTCGCGTGTAGCGCGCCGTGTTCGGATTTACCTCCCCCTTTGAAAAAGGGGGAATGAGGGGGATTTGGCCGTCCTGTAAGGCTTTGCGTTCATCAAATCCCCCCTGCCCCCCTTTTTCAAGGGGGGGAAGAGCATTTCGTGCAGGAGAATCCCCCTCAAGTTGAGCAATATCCTCGGCACACTGCGCCCACAAGCTAGGTCTATCGCCTTCTTCCACCCACCAGGTCGCTTGCTCAAGATGATCGAAAATCAAGGCCGCAGGGCAACGCTCGGCATAGGCAATGGGTAGTGCGCGTGTCGATTGCCCTTTACGCATGGCAACCGTCGGCTCAAGCGCGTGCGCCAATTCATAACCCAAATAGAAAAACCAGCCGCCATGAAACGGCAAACCCGCCGTCTCCTCCGTACTGAGTTCAGGCGTACGCTCCGCCTGCCAACAGGCATCCAGCGCCTGCAAAAACTCTCCGGCAATCGGCTGGCCATCTTGCGTGCAGTGTTGCCCGTCAAAACTCAAGCGTGATTGCGGAAAGGCCAGCAAAATGTCATAGCGCCCTTGCGCCGTACCATGCGCCGATGAGGCCAAAAAGTGCGGATAACGCGCAGGATAAGCACGTTGCAGCGCAATAAAATCAACCGCTTGATTGACGCGCTGCAACACCCGCCTTGTGGCCTTGGCGCTCGGCATCACACGCGCCGGAAAGCCAAAGTGCCATTCGTACCGCCAAAGCCAAACGAATTGGACAACACGCATTCAAGCGGCATTTCACGCGCAAAATGCGGCACATAATCCAAATCGCAGCCCTCCCCTGGCGTATCCAAATTGATGGTGGGAGGCACGACTTGGTCACGCAAACTCAGCACGCTAAACACCGCCTCCACCCCGCCCGCCGCACCGAGCAAATGCCCCGTCATCGACTTCGTTGAACTCATGGCAAGCGTGTAGGCATGCTCACCAAACGCCAGTTTAACCGCATCAGTTTCCGCTCGATCGCCCGCGAAAGTCGAAGTCCCATGCGCATTGATGTATTGCACATCGCTTGGGTTGAGCTTGGCGTCACGCAAGGTTGCCTGCATACAACGCATGGCACCATCGCCCCCCGGCGCGGGCAGGGTCATGTGATAGGCATCCGCGCTCATGCCAAAGCCAATCAACTCGGCATAAATCGTTGCCCCACGAGCTTTAGCGCGCTCGTATTCTTCCAGCACCACCATGCCCGCGCCCTCGCCCAGCACAAAGCCATCACGATCTGCGTCCCAAGGGCGACTGGCTTGAGCAGGTGCATCATTGCGCGTGGACAGCGCACGCGCCGCCGCAAAGCCACCCACCCCAAGCTCCGAAGTCGCCATTTCCGCGCCGCCTGCAATCATCACATTCGCATCGCCATAAGCAATCATGCGCGCCGCTTGGCCGATATTGTGCGTAGCCGAACTACAGGCAGTCACAATGGCGATATTCGGCCCCTTAAAGCCGTAACGAATCGCCAGATTCCCCGCCACCATATTGATAATGCAGCCCGGTACAAAAAACGGCGAAATTTTGCGCGCACCGCCTTCATTATACGTATCGCGTGTACGCTCAATGCCCGGCAAACCGCCAATCCCCGAACCAACCGCTACACCAATCTGCTCGGCATCCGCCTCATTGTCGGTCAAACCCGCATCTTCAATCGCCTGAATGGCTGCCGCCATGCCGTAATGAATAAACGGATCCATTTTTTTCACATCTTTGGCGGGTATCCAATCTTCGGCAGAGAAGTCTTTGACCTCGGCGGCAATCTGCACCGAAAGCGTGGAAGCATCAAAATGCGTGATCGAACCCACGCCACTTTGACCCGCCAGTATGTTGCCCCACGCTTTTGCCACCGTATTGCCCACCGGCGAAATGATTCCCAAACCCGTCACGACGACACGACGTTTACTCACAAACACGACCTCAAGCAAATAAACCAGAATTTACGCAAAGCTCAGGTTTAGCCCCCTCGCCCCTCGCGGGAGAGGGCTGGGGAGAGGGGGTGAAGCTTCGCTAAAACGGATGCTTATGCCACAACCTCACCCTCTCCCCAACCCTCCCCCATCAAGGGGGAGGGGGGTAAAACCGCCATTTTGCGTAAGTCCTTCGAGCATAAAAAAACCCTGGCATTGCAACAATGTCAGGGCTTTTGCATTCACTAAGAAAATTCTACAGACAACCTAAACCAAGCATTCGCCTGAATTAGGCTTGGTGGTTTTTGATAAATTCAACCGCTTGTTGCACGGTCGTGATTTTTTCAGCATCTTCGTCAGGAATTTCGCATTCAAATTCTTCTTCAAGCGCCATAACCAATTCAACGGTATCGAGCGAATCAGCGCCCAAATCGTCCACGAAAGAAGCATCAACCGTGACGTCTTCTTCTTTTACGCCAAGTTGTTCTACAACAATTTTCTTGACGCGTTCTTCAATGCTACTCATTAGATAACCTCGTTTGAGATAGGGGGTGGAGTCAAAGTTCGGAGGCGATTGTATTGAAAAGCGTCGAACCATTCCAGTTTCTTCATGTCTTTTTTGTGAAAAAAGGCTTATGCCATATACATTCCACCATTCACATGCAGGGTTTCACCCGTAATGTAACCCGCAAGCGGCGAGGCCAAAAAGCCCACCGCATGCGCGATTTCACTCACTTGACCCAAGCGGGCGCAAGGAATTTGGCTCAACATCGCCTGCTTGTGTTCTTCGGACAACTCGCGCGTCATATCCGTGTCGATAAAGCCCGGCGCGACTACATTCACGGTCACACCTCGGCTGCCGACCTCACGCGCAAGCGATTTGGAGAAGCCAATAATGCCCGCTTTGGCGGCTGCATAATTGGTCTGCCCTGCGTTACCCATCACACCAACCACCGAAGCCACGCTAATAATGCGACCACGACGCGCCTTCATCATACCGCGCAACACGGCCTTGGACAGGCGAAACACCGAGGTCAAATTAGTCTCGATAATCGCATCCCAATCCTCATCTTTCATACGCATGAGCAGTGTGTCGCGGGTAATGCCCGCGTTATTCACCAAAATACTGACACTGCCAAATTGGCTTTCAACCGCCTGCAAAACCTCATCCACACTGGCCTGCTCAGTCACATTGAGCTTCATGCCCGTGCCCTGAAAACCCTTTTCTGCAAGCTTAGCTGCAATCGCTGCCGCACCCGCGTCGGACGTGGCTGTACCGACCACCTTGGCACCACGCGCCGCCAAGTCATGCAAAATCGCCTCACCGATTCCACGCGATGCTCCAGTGACAAGCACCACATCATTGGCTAATTCCATTGTTATACCTCCTCACTTAATTCTTTTAATGCCACCGCCATGCTCGCCGCATCCAGAACAGGATATGCAGCCAAATCGCGCTCAATGCGCTTGGTCAAGCCCGCCAGCACTTTGCCTGGGCCAAATTCGACCAAGGCTGTCACACCACGCAAAGGCATGGCGCGCACGCTATCCACCCACAACACCGGGCGATGCAACTGGCTGACCAAAGCCGCACGCAGCGCCTCCGGCTCGGCGTGCTCGTGTGCATCCACATTATGTAGCACCGGAATCAGCGGGCGGCGAATTTCTACCGCCGCAAGCACTGATGCCATCTGCAAGGCCGCATCGCGCATTAAAGATGAGTGCGACGGCACACTGACCGGCAAAGGCAGCACGCGCTTCGCGCCTTTTTCCTGCAACAAGGGCGTGGCACGCGCCACCGCCGCTGCACTGCCTGCAATGACTACCTGACCTGGGCTATTAAAATTCACCGCCTCGACCACTTCCGCACCTTGCGTCGCCGCAGCACACACCTCCAGCACCAGCGCATCGTCCAAGCCCAGCACGGCCGCCATCGCTCCCTCACCCAGCGGCACCGCCTGCTGCATCAAGCGACCGCGCTCGGCCACCACGCGCACTGCATCCGCAAAATCCATCGCCCCCGCGCAGACCAGCGCGGTGTACTCGCCCAAACTATGCCCCGCCATGCACAGCGGCATCGCACCGCCTGCGGCCTGCCACACCCGCCAAGCTGCAACGCCAGCGGTCAGCATGATTGGCTGCGTGATTTCCGTGCGATTTAATTCCGTGTCCGGCCCATTGCAAGCTATCGCCCAAAAATCATTGTCACCTAGGGCTTTGGAAGCCTCATTGAACGTCTCTTCAACCAAGGCTTGATGCTCGCCCCAAGCATTCATCATGCCCACCGATTGAGAACCCTGCCCCGGAAACACTGCCGCAAATGGAACGCGCATAACCCTATCCTTCACTCATACAACAAAAGCAATATGCTAGCACAGCCGTTAATACGCTTGCCCCAAACGGGTGCTTCAACGATAATCCGCGCTTTCCTGTCAAGACCTCATTTACTAATGTCGAAAGAAGACTATATCGAGATGCAGGGCACGGTGCTCGACACCCTCCCCAACACCATGTTCCGCGTCGAACTCGAAAACGGCCACGTCGTTACCTGCCATATCTCAGGCCGTATGCGTAAGAACTACATCAAAATTCTTACCGGCGACAAAGTGACCGTGCAGCTCACCCCATATGATTTAACCAAAGGCCGTATTTCTTTCCGCTCGAAGTAAGAAATTACACCGCAACCAAGCCCCGCGTGCCTAACACCTAAGCACCGGGGCTTTGTGTTGCCAATTTTTCCATCATCTCCAAAAAGCTCTGGTAGCGGCGTGCGGTAATCGCGCCCTGTTCCACCGCCTGCTTGACGGCGCAATTTGGCTCGGCGCGGTGTGTGCAATTGGAAAAGCGGCAGTGTTGCGCCGCGTTTTCAATCTCACCAAAACCGCGCCGCACCGCCTCCACAGTCATTGCCCATACCCCAAAATCACGCACACCGGGTGCATCGACCACATCGCCGCCACTTGGCAAGTGATACAGGGTGCTGGTGCGTGTGGTGTGTTTACCTTCTTGGCTATGTTCCGAAATTTCACCAACCAAAATAGTCTCGCCGACTGGCATTAAAGCCGCTACAAGAGACGACTTGCCCACACCGGATAAGCCCACAAACAGGCTTTGATGCCCTTGCAAATGCGCTTTGAGCACATCAACGCCTTCGCCCGTCGTCGCGCTGACCTCCAGCGCCACAACACCCGCCGCCACCCATTCCGCCACAAAATTACGCATGGCTTGGCGTTGTGAAGAATCAAGCCTATCCACCTTGTTAATAAGCAAAATCGGCTCGGCGGGCAAGTCCAGCGCCGCCACAATCGCCCGATCAATCACACTGGCATTCGGTTCTGGCACAGGCGCAATGGTAATCAGCACTTGATCGATATTTGCCGCCATTAAACGCGGTTTGCCCAAGGTATCGGGGCGAATCAGCAGCGAGCGACGCGGCTCGACAAACTCCACCGAGCCGCGCCCATCGGCATTTTCCCGCCAACGCACC
>JBFXGB010000013.1:0-36517 GCA_050178405.1 Halothiobacillaceae bacterium | reverse complement strand
GTGGATCGATATAAAAAATTGTTTTTTTGCTTGAGTACTCGATTGTTTTCTCGAAATCACCAGATAATATAATAACATTTTGTAATACTTGGGATACGGACAATAAGTTAGACTCATCGCAAATCATGGGTTTTTTATAGCTTCCGATAGGAACGTTAAATTCATTTTTCTTATTGACTCGATAAAGTCCGTTGAAGCACGTTTTATTTAAGAAGATGAGTAGTGCAGTATGGGTTAATTTGTCATTTTTACGCAAATTGAATTGATTTCTTTTTTGATTGTAATACTGTCGTTTATCTTCATCTTTATCCTGTAGTTGATGATATTCACTTTCGTATTCTTTGAGTATGGGAATTAAGCTGTGGATATCATTTTTAATGACCCTATATGCCTCAATGAGATCTTCATTAATATCGTTGATCACTACATTTTTTACGTTTGGAAAGGAGTTGAGTATCCAAAATAAAACAGCCCCCCCGCCGACAAATGGCTCAACGTAACTGAACTCATCGTTTTGCTTGTATGGTATTTTTTTTTCAATAAGATTTAACAATTGAGACTTGCCGCCAGCCCACTTTAAAAAAGGTTTAGCTTTAGTAGTCATCTTGTTGCCTTTTGCTGTAATTTTTCATAAATATAATCAATAAGAATATATTTAAAGGTTAAATTAAAAATAAATTATATATAAATAATGCACTGCATCCATCCATTTTTCAATCTTTACGCTGGAGTCATGCGAGAAATCACACGCATTATTACAGGCTAACGGGGACTTCTAAAATCTCGTCACTTCTGCCAATGCGGGGGTCATTATAAATCAAATCTTGGGTTCACTCGCTCACAGGAATAACACGTTTTTCAGGGTGCTCCTGGCTTTAGCTTTCTACCCCTCGCGCACAAGTAATTCAGCCAATGTCTGCACTTGCTGCTCGCGTGCTTCTGAGGTTTGAAATTCGGGGTTCATTGCCGACCATTCTTCGTGGCTACGCGCTTTTTTTAAGCCACCGGGTAGGCTTTTTTCGCGCCATGTTTTGGCTTGGGTGGTGTCGAGTTGCGCTTTGGGTTCGATGGCGTGCATGGCGGCGTGGCCGCGTTGTTGTAGGGCTTGGACGAGTGTGAGTTGACGCAGGGCGAGTAGGCGCAGGATGGTGTCATCGACGGTGAGGCTGCGGTAGCCGCGCAGTTTGCCGAGCACGCGCTCGCCGTAGGTGTTGCCTAGTTGCCAGAGTCCGCCAGCTAATGCGCCGGCGACGGTGGCTGCGCCGAGGGTGAGGCCGCCGACGATTAAATCAATGCTTACTCCGGCAACGGCTCCGGCGACTAATCCTTGGCTGAGGTTTATGCCCATTTTTTTGAGGGCGTCCGGGCTAAATAAATCGTCTTCCCAACGTCCATCGAGCATGGGCAGGCCGTCTAGGGTTACATCGTCGTGGCGAAAACGATACAGTTTGAGCAGCTCTTGCACGCAGGCGGCTTCGCGTTGGCGGATTTTTTCTTGCAGTTGGCGCATTGGGGCCTGCAGGGCGGCTTCGTCAGTATGGGGCACGCTGATGCGGTAGGCGGCGACATCAATTAACAGGCTGGCAAGGGCTTGTGCGGCGGCTTGCAGGCGTGCTTCGGCCTCGCGTTGCCTTGCCAATATCAGGCGTTGCAGTGCAGGCGCATGGGCATCGAGCATGAGGGCGAGTTTGGCAAATAGGCGTTGTTCGCCATCAATTTCTGGGGTGACGGTATCAAAACTAATAACCGAGTGCAGGCCGATACGCGCTAGGGCTTCGCGCCATGCCTCGGCGTGGTTGTTGGGTGTGTGGACAAAGTTAAGGATGGGCAGCAAGGGTTTGCCGCAGTCGGCAAGAATGCTCAGTTCGTCGCGGTATTTGGCCAGCACCGGATCGCGCACGTCGATAACCACAAGGCCGGCATCGGAGGCGAGGAGTTGGCGCAGCACTTTGGCTTCTTGTTCAAAACGCTGCTTTGCATCCTTGCTTGCCAGAAAGCGGGCAATGCGTGCCGGACCGTCCAGTCGCTCGTTAGGGGCGATGAGTGCATCGATAGCATCGAGCAGGTTGAGCGCATCTTCCAGCCCTGGGGTGTCGTACAACTCAATGATGGCTTCGTCGTCTGCGAGCAGGCGTGCGCCTTCGACATGGCGGGTGGCGCTGGGTTTGGCGGAGACTTTGCCAAAGTGAATATCGCGGGTGAGGGTGCGCAGCAAGGAGGTTTTGCCGGTGTTGGTGTGGCCGACAACGGCGAGTTGAAGCGGTCTCATATGGCCGCACCCCGTAACCAGATGTTGGCTGCGGCATCATCGAGCAGCGCATCATTCGGCCAGCCTGCTTTGCGCAGGCTATCGCGCCAAAGTGCGCTGCGTTCGTGGTCTTGCATCAGCCAAACCAGCGGCGTGGGGCTGTGTTGCGCGAGTTGATGGATAAAGCCGAGGCTGCCGCGATCGGGCGAGAGGCGACTGTCGATGGCAATCAGCAGGCTCTTGGGTGGGGTGTTTTGTAGGATGTTGAGCAGTTGCTGACGTTCGGCGCGGCTGTCAATGCGCGGGAAGACGTGCATTCCGGCGGCGTTGGTGGGCGGCCAGGGAATGTCGTTGCCAAGCTCAAAGGCAATTAAAGCCGCGTGTTGATGTAAGTTGGGTGCAGGAGTGTTTAAGGGCTGCAGTTTTGCATTGGGCAAGGTGGCGGGCGCGGGGTCAATCACTCCCATGGCTTGGCTGTCTTGATGCAAGCGCACACGCAGCATGGCATAGCCGGGTTGCTTTAGGTCTAAACGCAAGCGGGTCAAACCGTAGCGCCACATGCCAAAACTAACGCCAAATGCCACAAGGCGCGGCAACAGGCCATAGACCAGCACACACCCCACAAGCCAAGAGGCCCACGCATGGCGCGCCAGTTCGGTCTGAGCATTTTGGCTGTTGCCGCTGGCAAGAATCATGTCCACGCTTGGGGTGGCAAAGCCGAGCAGGGCAGGCAGGCTGCCCAGTGCGGTGACAAAATCCACGAACATATTGCCTTGCAGAATAGTGGTTTCCCAGACAAAAACGTGCCGTTGCGTGGCAAGCATGAGCAATAATCCGAGAATCACGGCGAGCAAGGTCAACAGCCAAAGCGCGTGACTGAGGCTGCTCATCGCCGAACCGAGCAGGCGGTGGTGAGCCAATAGACCAAGCAGCGCCTGACCAAGACGCAGACGCTCCGGTGTTTGGCCGGGGAGATGGCGTTGCAGCCAGAACGCAAGTTTGCCTAGCGGTGTTTGCCCGCTGCCGCCAGAGAATAGGGTAAAAATCAGCCACAAAAGCAGGCTGAACACGGGCACAAACAGCAGGGCAAACAGTATCCATACAACGTTGACGCTGCGCCCGTCCACGCTTTGTGCTCCCGCGTTAATCAGGCTTGTGGCAGAAAAAAAGCCGCCTAATAGGGCGAGAATGCTAAGCAAAACAATGACCCAGCGTGTTTGGCTCTGCCAAGTGTGCAGTGCATCAATCCAATGCGGATATTGAGCGCGGATGATGTGTTCGGCGCGTTTGAGAATGCGCTGTTCGGTATCGCCAGTGTTGAGGGTGGGCAGCAGGGCGTTGTCATCGCACACGCCATGTTCCGCCTCGTGGCGGCGCAGGGTTTCCGCGAGCCAACGGCGTTCAAATGCTGTAAGTGAGTTAGACATTAATTTTTAGCCACAGAGGACACGGAGGGCACAGAGTTAGGACTTACGCAGAGTGGTTGTTTTACTCCCTCCCCCTTGACGGGGGAGGGTTGGGGAGAGGGTGATGAAGTTAGCACAAGTCTATGCTCTAGCAGAGGTTACACCCCCTCTCCCCAACCCTCTCCCGCGAGGGGAGAGGGGGCTAAATCCAAGTTTTGCGCAAATTCTAAGAAGCTGTTCAAAGTCTCGCTTTGAGCCTCAAAAAAAGACCTCAATGCACTCGTAGCCCGGGTGTTAACCCGGGGGAGGCTTAACCCGCGGCACGGCTTCCCCGGATTCTCGCTACGCTTCATCCGGGCTACTAAGGATGAAAAAGACTTTGAACACGTTCTAAGAGTTTAATACCCCTCTGTGGTCTCTATGGCAAAAAAGAATTGCACTTCATTTACAGAAAATACAACACAACCAGCGTGCCAAACACGATGCGATACCAGGCAAAGCCGACAAAGCTATGGCTGGACACATAACGCAGCAAAAAGCGCACGGCGGCAAGGCCGGAAATAAACGCCATGACAAAGCCAACTGCAATCATGCCCATGTCTTCGGTGTGCAAGCTGCTGGCATTTTTGTATAAATCGTAAGCTACGGCGGCGGTCATGGTCGGAATGGCGAGAAAAAACGAGAACTCGGTTGCGGCAGTGCGCGAGAGGCCAAACATCAGGCCGCCCATAATGGTTGCGCCGGAGCGCGACGTGCCAGGAAAGAGGGCGACACTTTGCGCAAGGCCGAGTTTAAGTGCGTCTGTCCAGCGCAAATCATCGACATGGTGCAGGTGCGGCGCGGGTTTGATACGCTCAATCAATAAAATAATGAAGCCGCCGACAATCAATGCGCCCGCCACGGTGAGTGGGCTGAATAAATGCTCTTTGATAAGTTTGTGGAACATCAAGCCAAAAACCACGGCAGGGATAAAGGCAATGATAAGGTTGATGGCAAAACGCTGGGCACTTGGCTCGCTTGGTAAGCCTTTGACTACATTGAATATTTTTTCACGATAATGCCAGCAGACCGCCAAAATCGCCCCCAGTTGGATAGCAATGGTGAATACTTTGGCCGCTTCGGAATCGTAATGCAGCAGGTCTTGGGCAATGATGAGATGCCCCGTTGAAGAAATCGGTAAAAACTCGGTTGCGCCTTCGAGTAAACCCAGAATGGCGGCTTTGAATAACATCCAGATGTCCATGATGCCTCGCGGTGGTTGAAAATTTTTTAGCCACAGAGGGCACAGAGAGCACAGAGTGGGGTATCACTGATGTTTTTGGCTGTGGTTTTTACTCTCTGTGCCCTCAGTGTTCTCTGTGGCTAAAAATAAAAAATGTTCACTCATTGTCCAACAAGAGCAGGTCGAGGATGCGCTCGTACACGGCGGTGAGGCGGTCTAAGTCTTCCACGCTGACGCATTCATTCACCTTGTGGATGGTGGCGTTGAGTGGGCCGAGTTCGATGACTTCTGCGCCGGTGGGGGCGATAAAGCGTGCATCCGATGTGCCGCCGGAGGTTGAAGGCTTGGTTTCAACCCCAAGCACATCCCGAATGGCCATCCGTACCGCATCCACCAATTTGCCGTCAGACGGAGTAAGGAAGGGCAAGCCGGACAAGCTCCAATCGAGCGTGTAGTTGAGCTGATGACGCTCAAAAATGGCGGCAATACTGGCTTGCAGGCGCTCAACCGTCCATTCGGTGTTGAAGCGGATATTGAATTGCACCGATAACTCGCCGGGAATAACGTTAGTTGCGCCCGTTCCCGCGCTGATATTGGCGATTTGCAGGCTGGAGGGTGGAAAGTGCGCATTGCCCTTGTCCCATTCGGTGGCGGCAAGCTCGGCTAAAGCGGGCGCGGCGCGATGCACGGGGTTGTCGGCCAAATGCGGGTAGGCGACGTGGCCTTGCACGCCATGCACGCGCAAACGTCCTGTGAGCGAACCGCGTCGGCCAATTTTGAACTCATCACCCAACACCGCGCGGCTGGACGGTTCGCCGACGATGGCGTACTGGATTTTTTCGCCGCGTGCTTCAAGCGTTTCGATGACCTTGACCGTGCCGTCCACGGCAATGCCCTCTTCGTCTGAAGTGATAAGAAAAGCAATCGAGCCATTGTGATCAGCATGAGCCTGCACAAAGCGTTCGGCGGCAACAAGCATGGCGGCAACACCGCCTTTCATGTCCGCCGCGCCGCGTCCGTACAACATGCCATCAACGATGGTCGGCGTGAAGGGCGGGGATGTCCACGCGCTTTCCGCGCCCGTGGGCACGACGTCGGTATGCCCTGCAAAGCAAAGCAGGGGCGATTGCGTGCCGCGTCGCGCCCATAAATTCAGTACTTCGCCATGCTGCATCCATTCGAGTATAAAGCCGTGCTGTTCGAGACGCTCGGCAAGCAGGGCTTGGCAACCGGCATCGTCTGGAGTGAGCGAGCGGCGGGCAATGAGTTCGGCAGCAAGTTTCAGGGTGTCGGACATGGCTTAATCCTTGGGTTGGAATGCGGCTTGGTACTGGCTTTCGTCAAAACCCGCTAAAACTCGCCCATCGTGCAATACAACAATCGGGCGACGAATCAGGTTGGGGTGCTCGTGCAAAAGATGCAGCACTTTATCATTATCACGCGATAAGTCTTTTTTAAGTTCATCTGGCAGGGCGCGCCAAGTTGTGCCGGTTTTTTTGAGCAAGATTTGCCAGCCTAAGCGAGCTTCCCAAGCCTCAAGTTGCTCCGGCGTGATGGGCGTTTTCTTGTAGTCGTGAAATTCGGCCTCGATGCCGTGTTGCTCAAGCCACGCGCGGGCTTTTTTGACCGTGGTGCAGCTTTGGATGCCGTACATTTTTAAGGTTTCATTTTTCATTTTATTTTTTAATGTGTTATGAAGATTTTTTGATGTTGTTTGTGTTAATTAGTCATTAAATTTGACTTATTGAAATAAGAAGGGTTAAATCTTTAATGCGTTGATAAATAGTTCAACGTGTTTGGCAAAACCGCACGAAAGTCGGTGACGCAAAGCCACGGGTCGTAACTTGTTGCTCATGACTGGATGAGTACAAGACGATAGCCGGGTTGCCTTGATTGAATGCCTCATTCAGGTTGCGCTCATTAGTCTTTGGTGTATGTGTAATTTTTTATTAGGACACATCATCATGAAAACATTGATTTCCCCTCGCCTCGTATCTAAATCCAAAACCTTGTTGAATGCCATTGCCTTGGGTGTTGCCCTAAGTGTGGGTAGCCTTGGTACTGCGCACGCTTACAGTGTGAGCGCAGGCAAAATTTACACCGAAGCCGGGCAGCGTGTGCAGCTTAACGGTGTGAATTGGTTTGGTTTTGAAACCACGAGCCACGCGCCGCATGGTTTATGGGCTCGCAACGCGGACGAGATGATTGCACAGATGAAATCGTTAGGCATCAATGCCGTGCGTTTACCGATTGCGCCTGCAACCCTGCGCGGCGAGGCTGTGAGTACCGTTGACCTGGGGCTTAATCCCAATCTTGCCGGTAAAAATGGCTTGCAACTCCTCGACTACATTATTGATAAGCTTGATAAAGCGGGAATGTATATTTTGCTTGATCATCATCGCCCCGATGATTATGCGATTTCTGAATTGTGGTACACCGATAGCTATTCTGAAGCCCAGTGGATTGCTGATTTGGAGTTTATGGCCGAGCGTTATAAAAACGTGCCGCATGTGTTTGGTATAGATTTGAAAAATGAGCCGCATGGTCGCGTCACGTGGGGTACGGGTAATTTCGCGACGGATTGGAATCTTGCCGCTGAGCGTGCATCCAGTGCCGTATTGCGTAAAAACCCGCATGTCGTGGTGTTCGTGGCGGGGGTGGACGAGCAAGCAACGTGCTCAAGCCCGCATGGGCATGGTTGGGGGGGTAACTTCGAGCCTCTGCGCTGTATGCCGCTTGCCATTCCCCAAGACAAGCTGGTTTTAACACCGCATTTCTATGGGCCGGATGTGTATATGCACAGCTATTTTTCAGCGGCTGACTTCCCCGCCAATATGCCTGCCATTTGGAATACCAATTTTGGCTTTGCCAAAGATATGGGCTACGCGGTGATTCCTACCGAGTTCGGTAGCCGTTATGGGCATGACGGCGGTCTGGCATTGGATAAGGTATGGTTCGATGCAGCGATTGACTGGATGGTTGCCAAGGATATGCGCGATGGCTTTTATTGGTCATGGAATCCGAATAGCTCGGATACCGGCGGTTTATTGCAAAACGATTGGATCAATGTGTGGACGGATAAGTTAGCCAAATTGCACCATCTGTGGGGTCTTGCTGGCAGTATCCCAACACCTGCACCCGCACCTGCGCCCACACCCACACCCGCACCCGCACCTGCACCCGCACCTACACCTACACCTACACCTACACCGCCGATTCTGGTTGGGGATGAGTTTAAGGTTGAGCGTCAAGTGAATGCGGATTGGAATGCAGGTTACTGCGTGACGTACAACGTGAAGAATGTAAGTCAGCACGCGGGAACGTGGAATACTAGCTTTGGCTTCCAAGACCGTTTGGATAATGTGTGGGGCGCGACGGTGCGCGTTGAAGCTGCGAGCTTGAAAGCCTCTGGCGAGGGTTGGAACAACACGCTCAATCCCGGTGAGCAGACTTCGTATGGTTATTGCGCGACGCGTCCGCAACCCGAGAGTAGCAAGGGCTCGGTGGGTGTCGATGAATTACCCGCACAGCTTAGTAGTCTCGGCGATTGGGGAACGGGATATTGCATGGCAGTCAAGGTCACGAATACCAGCGGTGCCGTTGTGCCTTGGGCAACCAGCTTCCCCGTGCAAGGTGTTATTACGCAATCGTGGAGTGCGCGTGTGAGCCAAAATGGCACACAAGCTCAAGCAAACGGCGAAGACTGGAACAGCTACCTCCAACCGGGCGCTAGTGCCGAGTTTGGATTCTGTGCGAATCGTTGAGGGTTACAAGCACTACGCTTTTGAGCGGCGGCGTTTAATTTTAAGCCTCTAAACTGACGAGAAAGCCCTTGGCGCGCAAGTACCAAGGGCTTAGTTTTTTTGGGCGAATTGACGCAAATCAATCTCACGCAATACGCAAAATGCACTCAAGATAGGCGTGCTCATCCGGCTCTTGCCCGTTTGCGTCCTGCAAGCTGCGTAGCAGGCAGGCAATCATGCGGTGTTCGCTTTCCATCATGTCGCCGCTTTTTTGCACGAGTTTGATGTAGGCGGCGCGAATCCCTGCGGGGCGGTCGGTGCTGATTTGTTCGCGCAAGGCAAGGTGCATTCCAAGATGCAAAAAAGGGTTGCTGGTGCCTTGTTCGGGTGATTCTTCAAAGGCGAGGCTGGCTTCTTCGTCAGCTAAAAGAGCGTGGTATTCGGGGTGCATGGCAATCACGTCGGCAATCATGTGTTCAAGCGCATCGACGGGCATATTTTGTTGGCGCTTCTGCCATGCGTGAACGTACATACGGCGCAGGGTGTTACGGTCGTTTGAAAACATCATGGGGCTATGATTCCTCTGCATGGCGCAGTTTTTTGTTTGTAGTCGCACAAATCACACACGGGGCATTCGGCGCATTTGGGGCTGCGCGCGGTGCAGGTGTAGCGGCCATGCAGAATCAGCCAGTGGTGAGCATCGAGGATAAATTCTTTGGGGATGACTTTGATAAGTTTGTCTTCAACGGCGCGTACCGTTTTGCCAGGGGCAAGACCCGTGCGGTTGGATACGCGGAATATATGCGTATCAACCGCCATGGCAGCTTGCCCAAAGGCGGTGTTGAGGACGACATTGGCAGTTTTGCGCCCCACGCCGGGAAGCTCTTCGAGTTCGGCTCGGGTGTGGGGGACTTCGCCGTGGTGTTTTTCGATGAGTAGACGGCACAAGCCAATGACGTTTTTGGCTTTGGTTTGATACAGGCCGATGGTTTTGATGTGCTCACGCAGGCGTTCTTCGCCTAAGTCGAGTATGGCTTGCGGCGTGTTGGCGACGGGGAACAGGCGACCTGTGGCAAGATTGACCCCTTTGTCGGTGGCTTGGGCGGAGAGCACCACGGCAACCAGCAGTTCAAAGACAGAGTTGTAATGCAGCTCGGTGACGGGCTTGGGGTTGAGGGCGCGCAGGCGCTCGAAGAATTGATGGCGGGTTGTTTTGTTCATGGGGCATGGATTGTTTGTGGCAGTGGTACGATAGCAAAAAATGGCAAAAGAGCGGCGTGATATGGCTTGGTTGTACGGTTTGGCTCGCAGGGGTCTGTTTATGTTGCCGCCGGAGATGGCGCACGATTTTTCGCTGGAGATGATGCACTTTGCCTTGCGCGGTGGGGTGGCGAAGATGATGCGTGCGAAGGTGGTGGATAGTCCGCGTGAGGTGATGGGCTTGCGCTTTCCTAATCCGGTGGGTCTTGCGGCGGGTTTGGATAAAAACGCGCGTTATATTGATGCGCTGGGGAGCCTTGGTTTTGGCTCGGTGGAAGTGGGGACGGTCACGCCGCGTCCGCAGCCGGGCAACCCTACGCCGCGCTTGTTTCGTTTGCCTAAAGCCCGCGCCATTATTAACCGCATGGGTTTTAATAATTTGGGCGTGGAGCAATTTATTGCCAATGTTGAACACAGCCGTTTTCGTGAGCAGGGCGGGATTCTGGGGCTGAATATCGGCAAAAACTTTGATACGCCGCTGGATAAGGCGGTGGATGATTATGTGTTTTGTTTGCGTCGGGTGTATGCCCATGCCTCATATGTGGCGGTGAATATCTCATCGCCCAATACGGCGGGCTTGCGCGGTTTGCAACATGGCGATGTGTTTGATGATTTGCTATGCAAGCTCAAGGCGGAGCAGCAGCGCCTTGCCGAACAGCATGGGCGTTATGTGCCGCTGGCGGTCAAGGTTGCGCCGGATTTGGAGGCAGATGAAATCCAGTCGATTGCCGATACGCTGCGCCGTCAGGGGATTGATGGCCTGATTGCCACCAACACCACGCTTGGTCGTGAGGGTGTAGAGGGCTTGCCTCATGCCGATGAAAAAGGCGGGTTGTCCGGCGCGCCGGTGTTTGTGCGTTCCACCGAGGTGGTGCGTCAATTTAGCCAAGCCTTGGCGGGCGAGCTGCCAATTATTGCGGCGGGCGGCATTATGTCGGCGCACGATGCGCAGGCCAAAATCAACGCTGGGGCAAGTTTGGTGCAAATTTATACCGGCTTTATTTATCAGGGGCCGGGGCTTGTGCGAGAGATTGCCGAAGAGTTAGCACCCAAGCCGTTTGTGTGTGGCTTGGGTTGAGAAAGTTTTTCAGCCACAGAGAACACAGAGCACACAGAGATTAGGGCAGTGCGTATTTTTTATACACAAGCACTTGCGTAAATACCGATTTCTTCTGCACACATCTGGTTTTTCTCTGGGTGTTCTGTGTTCTCTGTGGCTTAATTTGCTTTGGTTCGTAAGAATAAATCTACAGATTTGATTTTTAAGGGGATTTTGTTATGGCAGCGCAGTTGATGGATGGCAAAAAGGTCGCCGAGGATGTGTTGGTGGAGGTGCGCGAAGGCGTTGAACAGCTTATCGCGCAGGGGCAGCGTGCGCCGGGATTGGCAGTGGTTCAAGTGGGCGATGATCCAGCATCAAAAGTGTATGTGGGCAATAAGCGCCGTGCGTGTGAGCGCACTGGAATAATCTCCAAAGCCTTTGATTTGCCAAGCTCTACCCGCATGGATGAGCTGCTGGCGCTGATTGATGGCCTCAATGCAGATACGGCGATTGATGGCATTTTGGTGCAACTGCCCTTGCCGCAGGGCTTAGATAGCGCGGCAGTGATTGAACGCATTGCGCCGCATAAAGATGTCGATGGCTTTCATCCGTACAACGTTGGGCGTTTGGCGCAGCGCTTGCCCGGTTTGCGTCCGTGTACGCCGTTTGGGGTGATGCGTTTGTTGGCGGCGTATGGCGTTGAGCCTAAGGGCATGGAGGCGGTGATTGTGGGCGCGTCGAACATTGTCGGTCGCCCCATGGCCATGGAGCTTTTGCTTGCCGGTGCGACGGTCACGGTGACGCATCGCTTTACGCGGGACTTGGCGGCGCATGTGGCGCGTGCCGATCTTTTGGTGGTGGCAGCGGGCAAGCCCGGACTGGTGAAAGGTGAATGGGTCAAGCCGGGGGCGGTGGTGATGGATGTGGGTATCAATCGTCTGGCTGATGGCTCGCTTGCGGGGGATGTGGTGTTTGCGAGTGCGTTTGAGCGTGCAGGCTTTATTACGCCCGTGCCCGGTGGCGTAGGGCCGATGACGGTCGCCATGTTGATGTGGAATACTTGGCAGGCTCGCGTGTAGACCAAATAGTTTATTTAATAGGACTTACGCAGAATGGTTGTTTAACACCCTCCCCCTTGACGGGGGAGGGTGGGGAGAGGGTGGTGAAGTTGGTGCAAGTCTATGTTCTGGCAAAGTTTGTACCCCCTCTCCCCAGCCCTCTCCCGCGAGGGGAGAGGGGGTTAAATCCAAGTTTTGCGTAAGTCCTAACTTGGTTAAGTCCTCGAAGTGTTCTTGTAGCCCGGATGTCAATCCGGGGCAGGCTTTCCAGCAGTCGCGGTTGCCCCGGATTCCCGCTTTGCTTCATCCGGGCTACACCGGTCGTAAACCGGCTCTAAGTGACAGCGAATTGCCAAGTTTTCCGCTACATTTACTTTCATTGCTTGCCAACATAGGCGAATTAACATGCGTAATCGAAAGGGCTTGATGCTGTTTGTGCGGGGAATGCGCTTGCATTGCCGTGTGTTCGTCGCTTGTGTGGTGTTTTACTTGGGTGGTCTGTTGACCTCGGGGGTTAACGCTCAAGAGATAAAGCCTGAGTCTGCCTTGGTCATTGGCGTTGCGCCTCATACAAGCGCGCGTAGCCTGTTTTCTACTTACCAGTCTTTGAGACTTTATTTGCAAGATAGCTTGCAGCGTGATGTTCGTGTGGTGACTGCGCCAAGTTTTGTAGAGTTTTTAAATCGTGCCCTAGAAGGGCGTTACGATATTGTTTTTACAGAGGGGCATCAGGCGCGTCTCTTAGAGCAAGATGCCGGTTTTTTGCCTTTAGTGACTTATCAGGCCGAGTACCGCGTGCTGTGGATCAAGGCCGCGAATAATGCTTCGATTCATCGCTTGGAAGACCTTAATGGTAAGAAAGTATTGAGTTTGGGGCAGGGTTCGCTAACCGCGCTTTGGAGTACACAAAAGCTTAGGGAGCGCGGGGTTGTGCCAGCAAAGATCGGATACGTTAATGCATCCGACAGTGTGGTGGAATTGATTCTGGCGGGTAGGGCTCAGGCGGCAGCACTTTCGCAATCAAGTTTTGAGCGATTAACTCCAAATGTCCGCCAAAAGTTGCACGTTTTAGAGGTGAGTCCGCCCTGTTTAGGGCGGGTGTTTATGCTTAATCCACGCCTTGCTGATGAGTATGCCTCTATTCGTCAGATGTTCTTTGCATTTGCGCACAGCGAAGCAGCGCAGGCGTATTTTCAAAGCAATCAACTTGGAGGCTACCGCGAGGTGGAGCCTGCGGAGCTAGAGTTGATGGAGACTTATACGCAGCTTTTGCGCGATTCAATTAAAGCGGAAGAAAAGACAAAAACACAGGAATCTGACGTATGACGCTCAGTAAGTTCTTCCCTAATACAGTGCGCTCTCGCCTGCTTTGGCTTGCTGTGGTGGTGCAAGTGGCGATGCTGACCGTTTTAATCGGGCGTACGGTGATGATTTTCGAAGAAAGTTTACTTGCCCAATCTGAGGCGTGTATTGGGTGCTTAACCCCAGCGCTTGAGGCAGCGTTGATTGCGCCTTTATTGCAAGAAGATGTAGCGACCATTCAAAGCATATTGAATTTTGCATCTGAAGCTCCCGGAATTGATTATCTGGGGGTTGTAGATCCTGCAGGTGTTTTGTTGGCCTCGGCGGGCTGGCCCAAGGGGCAGGTATTTCCCGAGCCGAATTTCAACCCTGGTGGTTCGGTGCGGCAATTGGACGTGCGGCTGGATGCCGTGATTCCTCTGGACATTGAAAACCAAGAGCTTGCTTATTTGCATCTTGGTTTAAATCTTGGTCATATTGTGCGAGCGCGGAATGACTTGCTTTGGCAGGCGGGCTTGATTGCGGTTTTGGCGGTGTTTTTGACCATTTTTTCTCTGAGCATGATTGGGCAGTTGTTGACACGCAAACTTACCCGTCTGACTGAAGCGAGCGAGTTAGTTGCACAGGGTCAATTTGTTTTTACCCCTTTGAGCGAAGGGGAGGATGATGTTGGGCGCATGGGCGCTGCTTTTAATGCAATGGCGCATACCCTGCAGCAGCGTATGTTGGATATTGAGAATGCCCATGCCTTGCTTGTGCAGGAAAAAGAATTATTGCGAGTCACCCTAAGCTCGATTGGTGACGGGGTGATTAGTTTTGATTTGCAAGGCCATGTGATTTTCCTCAACCCAGCGGCCGAGGCACTGACAGGCTGGACTTTGGAAGAGGCCTTGGGGCAGCCTGCTGGAGAAGTGCTGCATTTTGTGCATGCTGACACTGGTCTTGCGATAGAAAACCCGGTGCTGCGTTGTTTGCGTGAACACAGTTTGGCGAGTTTGGATGCGAATGCGTTGCTGATTGCGCGCGATGGACGGCGCTTATTCGTCTCGGATACCGTCGCACCTATTCTTGATGCCCAAGGCGATTTAACCGGCGTTGTTTTAGCGTTTCAGGATGTGTGTGATAAGCGTGAAATGCTCGAAGAAATGCACTGGCAAGCCAATCATGACAGTTTGACGGGTTTGATGAATCGGCGCAGTTTTGAGGCGCAGTTGAGTCAGTTACTTGAGACAGGTCAAGAGGGTGATTCAATTTATCCCGACCATGCCTTGATGTACATCGACCTTGACCAGTTCAAAATCGTTAACGACACCAGCGGGCATATGGCTGGGGATGAGTTGCTGCGCCAAGTGACGTTTTTAATGCAGCAAGCCCTGCGCAAAAGCGATGTGTTTGCCCGCTTAGGGGGCGATGAGTTTGGTGTATTGCTCCCCAACTGTCCTGAGAAACGCGCGCTGGAGATTGCGAACGCGCTGCGCGAAGCCATTCATGATTTCCGCTTTGTCTGGCGCGATAAGGTCTTTCAAATCGGTGTGTCGATTGGTTTAATCATGCTAAGGCCTGATATGCACTCCACGGCTGAGATTCTCAGTGTCGCTGATGTGGCTTGTTATGCGGCCAAGGAAGAAGGGCGCAACCGCGTGCATGTTTATCGTGCCGATGATGCCTCGATTGTGAACCGGCGCTCGCAAATGTTGGTGGCCTCGGGCTTACGCGAAGTGTTGCGTGAAGATCGTTTTGTGCTGATGGTGCAGGAAATTCATGCGCTAAGTACCGAAGCCAAACAAGCGGGACAGCGTCATTTTGAGGTTTTATTGCGTCTGCGCAATGAGAGTGGCGATATTATGCCGGCGGATAGTTTTATTCCCGCCGCCGAGCGCTATGGCATCATGCCGCATATCGACCGTTGGGTGATACGCCATGCCTTGCGTCAAGCAGCAAAAGTATGCGCGAGCGGTAAGGTGCATTTGGGAATCAATCTATCCGGCTTATCGATGATTGATTCTCAAATGCCGGAGTATATCCGCCAAGAAATTGCATCGAATCATATCGACCCGCATATCCTTTGTTTTGAAATTACCGAAACTGCCGCGATTAGTTATTTAAGCCAAAGCGTGGAGTTTATGCGTCAAGTTCAGGCTATGGGCTGCACGTTTGCGTTGGATGATTTTGGCAGCGGCATGTCGTCATTTGGTTACCTTAAAACGCTGCCGGTTCAGTGTTTGAAAATTGATGGCACGTTCGTACGCGATATGCTGGAGGAACCATTGGATCGAACCTTGGTCGAAACCACTCACCATATTGGTAAGGTCATGGGGATAAAAACCGTTGCTGAATATGCCACTAGCCTTGGGCATGTTGCTGCGCTTGATGCAATCGGTGTGGATTATGTGCAGGGATACGCTTTGTCCAAGCCGGAACTTATGAGCCGGGTTTTTGCCGATATTTTGGCGGGGCAGGCTCTGAATCCACCCCGGCCGAATGCAGATAACGGTTAGTTTTATTAGGACTTACGCAGAACCGCGGATTTTACTCCCTCCCCCTTGATGGGGGAGGGCGGGGGAGAGGGTGGAGTTGTGACACAAGCCCATGTTTATGCACGCATTTTAACGCCCTCTTCCCAACCCTCCCCCGCGAGGGGTGAGGGAGCTAAATCCAGTTTTTGCGTAAGTCCTATTTATTTTTCATGACACACACACCGTGGTTTCCCTCTGGGCGTGTGGCGCACACGCGCCATACGCTGATTATCGGCGCGGGCATTGCTGGGGCAAGTGTGGCGCGTAGCCTTGCTGAGCGTGGCTTTGTGGTGCAGGTTTTGGAAAAACAAAAGCGTGTCGCGCAAGGGGCTTCGGGCAATCCGGCGGGCATTATTTTGCCCGTGTTAAGCCGCACGGATAATGCGCTGAGTCGTTTAACCCAGCTTGGCATGGAGTACGCCACGCAGCGCATGAGTGCCTTGATGCAGCAGGATGCGCGGGTGGATTGGCAGCCAAGCGGTGTATTGCGTTTGGCGCGTAACCCGCGTCATGCGGCGCAACAAGAAAAAATCGCCGCGCAGCAGCCGTTTCCGGCGGATTTTGCGCGCATGGTGAATGCCGCTGAAGGCTCAAGCCTTGTGGGCGTGAAGGTCGAACAGCCGGGCTGGTGGTTCGCGGGCGGCGGTTCGGTGTGCCCGCCTGCTTTAGTCAACGCACTATTGCAGCATGAGCGGATTGATCTGTGTACAGGGTGCGACGTGCGCCATTTGCAGCGTGAAGCGGGCGCATGGGTGGTGTTGGATGCGCAAGGAAACACGTTGGCGCGTGCGGAAAACGTGGTGTTAGCCAATGCGCATGAGGCGCTGCAATTATTGCCCGACATCTATGCCCAAGCCTTGCCGCTCGCCGCCATTCGTGGGCAAATTAGCCTCGCGGCGCAGTCGCCGCAAAACGATTGGTCAAATTTGCGCGCCGTGGCTTGCCGTGAGGGGTATGTCATTCCGGCGCGTGCTGGCGTGGTGTGTTTTGGCGCGAGCTTTGCGTACGACTCGCAGGGGTTTGATCCCATTGAGGACGAACACTTGGACAATATCGAACGCTTGCAGGCGATATTTCCTCAAGCGACATCGTTAAGCACGGCGCAGCTTGGCGGGCGGGTGAGTTACCGCTGCGCCACGCCGGATCGTATGCCTATGCTGGGGCCGCTGCATGATGCGGTGAGCTTTCGTGAGCGTTTTGCCCGCCTGCATCTTGGCGGTACGGCGCAGCGTTATGCCGAGGCGGATGTGTTGCCTGGGCTTTGGTTAAATCTTGGGCACGGCGCACGCGGTTTGGCGTGGGCGGGGCTGTTGGGCGAGACTTTGGCCTGCATGATGAGCGGTGAAACTCCGCCCTTACCGCAGGATTTAATTCACGCCCTGCATCCGGCACGCTTTGATTATCGGTTGATGCGCACTGCGCCCGTGCATCGCAAGGCGTGGGTTATTGGGACGGATGAGGGTTAAGCCTCTGAAATGCTTTTGTAGCCCGGGTGTCAACCCGGGGCAGGCAGTGCAAGGGGTACGGCTGCCCCCGGATTCTCGCTGCGCTTCATCCGGGCTACGCAAGCTGCGCCCGTGCATCGCAAGGCGTGGGTTATTGGGACGGATGAGGGTTAAGTCTCTGAAATGCTTTTGTAGCCCGGGTGTCAACCCGGGGCAGGCAGTGCAAGGAGTACTCCTGTCCCCGGATTCTCGCTGCGCTTCATCCGGGCTACAAAATCGTCAACAGAGAGCTTACGTCGAACCACCATAGCGCACGCCCAATACGCAATACACACGCTCGCCGCTTGGCAGCTTGAGCCTGATTTCATCCCCCTCGCAGCGGCGCAACAAGGCACGCGCCATGGGCGAGTCGAGGCTTATCCAGTTGCGCTTGGGGTCAAATTCATCGGGTCCTACGATGCGTAGCTCCATCTCCACGCCTTCGTCGTCTTCTAAATGCACCCACGCGCCAAAAAAGATGCGCGAGGTGTCGGCGGGCTGGCTGTGAACCACCGTCATGCCTTCTAGCCGCTTGCGCAAAAAGCGCACGCGACGGTCGATTTCACGCAGCATTTTCTTGCCGTAAATGTATTCGGCATTTTCCGAACGATCCCCCATGGCCGCCGCTTCGGAGACCGCTTGCACGACTTTTGGCCGCTGCACGCGCCACAAATCGTTGAGCTCGTCGGTAAGCCGTGCGTGGCCTTCGGGGGTGATGTATTTGGAAGTGCTCATGACATGTCCATCCTAAGAATTAGCCACAGAGGTCACAGAGTCCACAGAGAGAAAAAATCCAAAGGGACGATTTATCTCTGTGACCTCTGTGCTCTCTGTGGCTAAAAAATCAGGAATGTTCCAGCAACTCCGGTGGCTGCATCTGGCAGGCTTGCACAAGGCCTTTTTTCTCGGTCACGGCTTGGCTAATGGCGCGCATGGCTTGCTCGACATCTTTGAGGCGGTTGTCGCGCAGTACGCCGCCTGCTGCGCCAGGGTGGCCGCCGCCTTCAAAGTACATGCCGGAAATAATGCCAACATCGACGTTTTCATTGGCGCGCAGCGACATGCGTCCGTTGCCGCCGATACGCACGGCAATGTCCATTTGCTTGCGTTGCTCCATCAATACCATGGCGACACCACGGAACACGTCATGCGGCCAGTTGAAGAAAATGCCCATGCGGTAGCCATCAATGCGCAGCATGGGCACATCTTCCGGCAGAACGGCATCGGCGGCGAGGCGATGGAATTTTTCCTTGAGCGTGTTTTCTGGGTTTTCGCAGAAATCAGCATCAATTCGCTCGCGCAAAAAGCTTTTGCGATAGTCGTACACACCGCGTTCGAGTTCTTCTAAGCTGGCACCTTGTTCCATGAGTTGAAAAAACGATTCAATCATGTGGAAGCGGTATTCACGCTTGAGTTTAACGAGCGGCGGGGCGAGTTGATCGTCTTCCATTACAAGGCCAATCAGGTAAATCGCCCGATTAAAGCGAGGGTCTTCTTTTAACCACCGATCACCGACATCGATAAACTCGGCACGGCTGGCGTACAGCGCACGCGCATCGTCGCTAAGGTAAGGCGCAACGGACTCAAACGCGAGGCGCGTGGCGCATTTTTCGGTGTCAAGATAGTACCAATCGTATTTTTTGGCCGAATCTTCGCCGGTGGCGTGATGGTCGAGCAGTTGCAACAAAGGTTTAATCGGCTCGGCTTCGGGTTCCTCAATGCTGGGTGCAAGCGCGCCTTTGAGCATAGCGGCCATTTCAGGAGAAAGCAGGCTGGCTTTGGCGGGCGCTTTGCCCGATTTCTTCGCGCCGGATGATGTGCCTTTGCCCATGTTTTGAATGCGCTGCGCCACCATGTCGGACTGCTCGATGGTTAGATTCAAGTCAGTAATCAATAACATGCACGGCTCTTTGGCTTTGGACATGTCATCAAAAATTTGATCCAAAGCGTAGGGAATATCGCGGTAGTCAGCATTGTAATAATGCGCACGGTAGCCAGCCGCACGGGTCATGTATTGCGCGCCGTAGCCGTCAAGATCGATGTGGCTCAAATGGAAAAGCAGAATGTCGGCGGGATTGGGCAGAATGGGGGTGGTCATGCGTAGCAGCGGCTTGGAAATGAAAGGCCGCTATTGTGCCGCAGTGTGTGCTTTTACCCAAGGTTGTTGGGGGCGTGGTGGATGTGGAAATCAATTTTTTAGCCACAGAGAGCACAGAGTTCACGGAGATAAATCATGCCCTTGGATTTCTTCTCTGTGTGCTCTGTGCCCTCTGTGGCTAAAGTTTTACAGCGGAGAGGTTTCAAGCGGGCTGGCTTTAGCCACGCTCGCGGGTTCTTCGTGAATCATAATGTCAGAGGATGGGTAAGCGATGCTGAGGGTTTCTTTGACCCTATCGCCGATGTCGTGCGCGGCACGCAGGGGGAGGCTGTCGTCGAGCACAATGTATAACTCAAAAAAATACACATTGCCGGATTGGCGGCTGCGCAGGCTTACGATGCTGCGCACGCCTTCAACGCTCAGCGCCAATTCGCGTACGTGCTGCACAATGTCGTTTTCAAGCTCGCGATCCATGAGTTGATTGAGCGCCACTCGAGTGATTTGCACCGCGCTCCAAGCGACGTAAGCAGCAATCAAAAGACCAATCAGTGCATCCGCGCGCACCATGCCCCATGCGCTTAAAAGCAGGGCGATAATCACCGCTAGATTGCTCAATAAATCGGTCGCGTAGTGCAAGGCGTCGGCTTGAATGGCGGTGGAGCCGGTGCGCCGCACGACGGAATATTGAAACACCACTAATAACGCGGTTAACACAATCGAAAACAGCATGACCGCGATACCTAAATCGGTGTTTTCAATCGGCTGCGGATTGGTTATGCGCCCAATAGCCTGCAGGGCGAGCATGACGGCAGAGCCTAAAATAAACATGGATTGTGCTAAAGCGGCCAGGGCTTCGGCTTTGCCATGCCCAAAGCGATGGTCATGGTCGGGCGGAATCAAAGCCCAGCGCACAGCGAGAAACGTCAGCATTGAGGCAACAAGATCCGCCGACGAATCCAGTAATGAAGCCAGCAGGCTTACGGATTCGGTCAGCCACCATCCGCCAAGTTTGACGACAATAAGTACCAAGGCAACGCCGAGGCTTGCTTGGGTTGCAAGACGGAGTAGCCTAGCGTGGTTATCGGGATTGGACGCGGTGGGGTTCATTGGTTAATAATTAGATTTGTTGATGTGTCGATAAATTTAACAGCGGAGATTGATGATGAAGCAAAGCATTTTGATGGAACGTTACCCGATTTTTGATCTGGAGTTGCCGAAGGGCGAAACCACAATGAAGAGTGTGGATGACATTATTGCGTACCTGCACGCCAAGATTGAAGCGCATCCTATTGCTGCTTATATCGGCATCTTTGACCATTTTGCCCATACCAAGGCCTTGCCGGAAGGCAAAATTGCCCCTGAAATTGTGGATGCAAAGCTGATTGTGTTCTGTTTTGGCACAGCGATTCCTAACCCGCATGTGATGGCCGTGCGCCCGCGTTCAATTGCGGTGGCAGATTTGGGCGAAAAATTCGTGTTGAGCTTTATGGAACCACCGATGCCTGTGGCAACAACCGCAATGGAAGCTTGGGTAAAAGAGCTGAAGAACGTTTAAGGCAAGCTTAAGTCCTCGTGGGCTCGATCATTAAGCCGGAGCTTAAAGTCTCCGGCTTTTTTGTACCTACACTTTTATCGTTAGAACTTGCGCAGTGCGACGAGCCGGAGGGGGGCGTGTTGTACAAATCTCATGACTGCTTGCGCATAAGGCATGTCAGGCTATCATTCAGGCTATGAATACATACCTCAAACTATCGCTGCTTTTGCTAGGCCTGCTTATTTGCATGCCTACGCGAGTGGTTGCGGGTAATTCAAACATTCGTTGTTTTGTGGACAGCAAGGGTGTGACCAACTGTACCAATATCGGCACTGGTAAGTCTTCGAGTGCAAAACCTGCAAAATCAAAGCCCCCCGTGTCAGTCCACGCGCCGGTCGCAAAAGCCACTCAAGCGATGCCGCAAACTACTTCAACATCTCAAACGGTACAAACCGCGTCCGCACCTACATCAATGAAGCAGGGCAAGACAACTTATGTCTACACCTACAAGCGTAACGATGGAAGCAAGCTGCTCACCAATGTCCCTGATAAATCGCTGCCTTTGCTTTCGACTTTAGCCTATCAGTCGTTTGATAAGGGGTGGACGGGAAGTGCATTCAAATCAGGTCACTGGACGCTTAATCGCGAAGCTTATAACGAGACGATATTGGCCATGGCGAACGAAAAATCAGTTGACCCAAACTTAGTGCGTGCAGTGATTCACGCAGAAAGCAGTTTTAACCCTAATGCCGTTTCGCGCACGGGAGCGATGGGTTTAATGCAGCTTATGCCGGGCACGGCAGCACGTTTTGGTGTGGGAAATGCGTTCGACCCCCAAGAAAATATTCGTGGCGGCGTGACGTATCTGCGTTTTTTATTGGATAAATTCAACGGCGATATACGTCTCGCAGCCGCAGGTTATAACGCAGGCGAAGGCGCAGTCATGAAGTACGGCGGTGTGCCTCCGTATAACGAAACCACTCAGTATGTGGCGCGGGTTTTGGATTTGCATGGAAAATATCGTGGCCAACACTGAGTTAAAGTCTGATTTTTCAGATCAACAAATGCAGCTTGAGGCTTTTATTTCCAAGCGCCAATCCCTTGTTTTAGCAACGCATGATGCTCAAGGCGCGTGCGAACTAGGGGTTGCCCCTTTTGTGTTGGTAGATGGAATGTTCGCCGTGCTTTTGAGCGGTCTGGCTGCGCATACCCGTCATCTTGAGCGCGAGCCTCGTGTACAGATCATGCTACTGGACGATGAAGCTGATAGTCGCCAGCCCTATGCTCGCTTGCGTATGAGTGTAAGCTGCGACGTGACGCGGCTTGCGCGAACCGAGCCGCGCAGTGATGCGATTTTTGAACTCTTGCAGGCTCGCTTTGGGTCGATTGTGCCGCTGTTGCGCGATTTAGATGATTTTCATGTATTTATTTTTACACCCAAACATGGGCGCTTTATCGCTGGGTTTGGTCAAGCTTACCGTCTAGAAGAACTGCGTGTCGTAGAGCATTTGCGAAGTTAATGTTTATCTGACATGTCAATCACTTAGCATTCAAACGTGGAGATCAAATAATGTCGTCAATACCGCCGATGGATCGCTTGGTGCAGTTGATTTTTGACGAACACCAGCATCTTGCTGCGCGTGAAAACCGCCCAGAAAAGCACGTCGTGCCGCCTTTGGTGACGTTGACCCATGATTATGGCTCGGGTGCGGAGATTATTGGTCGCGCCTTGGCGCGTGCGCTCAAAGTCGAATTTATCGGCGATGATGTCACGCATCGCCACGACGATAAGCATCATCTTGAGGCGCTGATTCTGCAGGGTTTGGATGGCGCACAGAACAAAACACGGCGCGGTTTGATGGATTATTTAGGCGGTAGCCCGAATACGCTGCAAAGCTATCGCCGCGAATTGGTGCGTGTCTTGCTGCATTTTGCTGAGCACGAGGGTGGGGTGATTGTCGATCGCGGTGCGCATGTTATTTTGCGCGATCGCCCTATTTTTCGCCTGCGTGTTGTGGGTTCCGAAGCGGTATGTGCGCGGCGGGTTGCGTTGCGCGAAAATATCGACGAAGCGCAAGCACGCGCCAAAGTGCGCAAAATTAATCAGCAACGCTTGGAGTATTTGACCTCGCTGGTGGGGGTCGATGAACTGGATTCGCGTCAGTTTGATTTGACACTCAATACCGATCATTTCAAAGATTTAAGCACGGTGCATTTGGGCTTGCTTGGCGCTATGCGTGCCATGGGATTGAACACGGGGGCCGCATGAAGCCGATGACCCATGAGCATTTGACGCTGGATATCGTCACCATGCCGCGCCCCGTGCTGAGTGCGCCGATTCGTCAGGTGGTGGCGCGCAGTTTTGAGGGTGAACTTGCGATTTTAGCGGGTCATATGCCTTTGATGGCCTTGCTTCTTCCCTGTGTGGTTCAGGCCTGGCTCGTGGCAGAACAGGGGCAATCCGAAAAAATCCAGCGCGTGTTTATCAGCGGCGGTGTGCTCGAAGTGCAGCCGCAGCATGTCACCATTTTGGCTGAGGAGGCGTTGTTCGCTGATGAAATTGACATTGATCAGGCACGCGTAGCCTTGGCGGAAGCGCATCAACGGATGCACGAAAACTTCCTGCAAGAAGACCGTGAACGTGCGCGTATCGAGGCTATGAATGCGCAGGCACGAATTGATTTATGGAATTGGGCGCAGTCAGAGCACGAGTTTTTGGGGTAACAGAGAACCGTGATATGCCAGAAATATGCAGGTTTTACGGCATTTTGATTCGTATGTACTTAATTGATCGCGAACATCCGCCGCGCCATATTCATATCAAGTATGGTGAGTATGCAGCCGTAATGGAGCTTGATAACCTCAACATTATCGACGGTTTTGTGCCAAAAAAATGTCGGCAACTTGTTAGGGAATGGGCGGAATTACATCAAGATGAATTGATTGAGATGTGGAATACGCAAAATTTCCATAAAATTGCACCACTGGAGTAAGTCCATGAAACTCACCGCATTACAGCATAAATATGCATATGTATTTGATCTTGGTTTTGATGGCGAATGGGTGTTTAACGTCGATTTGAAGCCCCTTGTTGGAGCTTATATTGCAGAAGAAGAGTTAAATACGGCTGCAATTGACGCTGATTGGGGGTGCTTGGTTTTCAAAGATGGTCGAGTGGATGTTGAGCCCAGAACATTATACAAATTCGTTCTCGCCACGCATCAAAGCGCGCGAAATACCCAGCATAAGAATTACCAACCCAATTTAATCCCAACGTAGTACAGCGCCTCGCGCAGGACGTCGGCGCTGTTTTCTTTGTGCAAATCGGGTTGAGTCGCGTATTCGCTTAAATGGCGGCGGAAGGCGCGCGCGCCAGGGTTGCCTCGGAATGCGCCCAAGATGTGGCGGGTCATGGCATGAAGTTCGATGCCTTTTTTGAGCTGAAACTCGACGTATTCCAAAAATTGCCGCATGACATCTTCAGGCTTGGGGTCGGCTTGACTCTCACCAAAAATCAGGCGGTCGGCTTCTAGCAGCAGAAATGGGTTGTCGTAGGCGGCGCGTCCAATCATCACGCCATCGACTTGTTCGAGCTGTTCTAGGCTTTCTGGCAGCGTGCGGATGCCGCCGTTGATGACGATATTCAGCTTTGGAAAATCTTCTTTGAGTCGGTGAACAAAGTCATAACGCAGCGGCGGAATTTCGCGGTTTTCTTTGGGCGATAAGCCCTGTAGCCAAGCTTTGCGCGCATGCACGATAAAGGTGTCGCAGCCAGTGACCGCAATGGTTTGCACGAAGTTGGCGAGAGGCTCATAACCTTCTTGGTGGTCGATGCCGATGCGTGACTTGACCGTGACCGGGATGCTGACGGCATTAACCATGGCGGCGATGCAGTCGGCTACATGCTGTGGTTCGGCCATTAAACAAGCACCAAAACGCCCATTTTGCACGCGATCGGACGGGCAGCCGACATTGAGGTTGATTTCGTCGTAGCCGTAGTCTTCGCCAATGCGAGCGCAGGTCGCAAGTTCTTGCGGCTCGCTGCCGCCGAGTTGCAGAGCAATCGGGTGTTCGGATGGATTAAACGAGAGCAGGCGCTCGCGCTTGCCGTGAAAAATCGCTCCGGTAGTGACCATCTCGGTGTACAGCCGGGTGTGGCGTGAGAGCAGGCGCAAAAAAAAGCGTGCGTGCGTATCGGTCCAATCGAGCATCGGGGCGACGCACAAACGATGGCTTGAAAACGCGGTGTGCGGCGGCTCCCCGGCTGGGGGCGCGTCGTGGTGGGGCATGGCTTAAGTCACTGATTTACGTCGTTGGGTGATATGCCGGGCTGAGTTCATGCAGCGCGTTGACCAAGGCGGCAACATGCTCGGGGTTGATGCCGGGGTGAATGCCGTGGCCAAGGTTGAACACATGCCCAGTGCCAGAACCGTAGGCCGCAAGTACGCTGGCGACTTCTTCACGAATACGTTCGGGTGAAGCGTAGAGTACGTTGGGATCCATATTGCCTTGCAAGGCGACTTTGTGGCCGACGCGTTGGCGTGCGTTGCCGATGTCGGTCGTCCAGTCGATGCCGAGTGCATCCGCGCCGCAGTCGGCCATGTTTTCTAGCCATTGGCCGCCGCCCTTGGTGAAAACGACGACGGGGACGCGACGGCCATCCGCTTCGTGGGTGAGCTTGGCAATGATTTTTTGCATCGGCTCCAACGAGAAGCGCAGGTAGTCACGCGGCGAGAGCAAACCGCCCCAAGTGTCAAACAGCATCACCGCTTGCGCGCCGGCGGCAATTTGACCGTTAAGATATGCGGCAACCGAGTCGATGAGCTTATCCAACAAACGTTCCATCAAGTCGGGGCGGTCGAACATCATGGCTTTGGCTTTGGAAAAATCGCGGCTACCTTCGCCTTCCACCATGTAGGCGGCCAGTGTCCACGGGCTGCCAGAAAAGCCGATTAGCGGCACGCGGCCATGCAGCTCGTGGCGTATGGTGCGCACGGCATCCATCACATAGCGCAGCTCGCCTTCCGGGTCGGGAATCGGCAGGCGGTCAATGTCGGCGGCGGTGCGTACCGGATTGGAAAAGCGCGGGCCTTCGCCTTCATAAAATCCGAGTCCCAAACCCATGGCATCGGGTACGGTGAGAATGTCGGAAAACAGAATCGCCGCATCCAAATCAAAACGCGCCAGCGGTTGCAGGGTGACTTCGCAGGCCAATTCCGCGTTTTGGCACAGCTGCATAAAGCTGCCTGCCTTGGCGCGAGTGGCGCGGTATTCGGGCAGGTAGCGTCCGGCTTGGCGCATAATCCACGCGGGGGTGCGATCCACAGGTTGGCGCATCAGGGCGCGGAGGAAACGATCGTTTTTGAGTTCAAGCATGGGATATTTCGGTGTTGTGTCGAATGAATAATTGTTAGCCACAGAGGACACAGAGCGCACAGAGAATGCAGGAGGATTGTCCGAATCTATGCGTGTATCTGATGTCGAGCAGCGGGTTCGCGCATTAAGCGGTTAAGAAATCAATATGTTCACAGGGATTGCGGGGCGGGGCAAGGTAATGAAGTTTCATCAGCAAACCCTCTGTGCTCTCTGTGTCCTCTGTGACTAAAAAAATCAAACACCAAGATAATCGAGGATGCCCTTCGCGGCTTCGCGGCCTTCAAACACTGCTGTGACTACCAAGTCCGAACCACGCACCATATCGCCGCCGGCAAAGACTTTGGGGTTGGTGGTTTGGTGGGGCAATTTAGCATGTGCGGGCGCAATCACGCGGCCATCGGCGTGTAAGTTGATGCCAAAATCTGACATCCACGGGGCTGGGGATGGGCGGAAGCCGAAAGCAATAATCACGGCATCCGCTGGGACGATGACTTCAGAACCTGGGATGACTTCTGGGCTGCGGCGGCCGCGTGCATCCGGTGCGCCGAGGCGTGTTTCGACAAACTTCACACCCTCCACTTTACCGTTGCCCACAATTTCGACGGGTTGGCGGTTGAACAGGAAATGCGCGCCTTCTTCTTTGGCGTTGGCTACTTCGCGCTTGGAGCCTGGCATATTTTCTTCGTCACGGCGGTAAGCGCAGGTAACGTGCTGCCCGCCTTGGCGCAATGAGGTGCGTGTGCAGTCCATGGCTGTATCGCCGCCGCCAAGGACGATCACGCGCTTGCCCTGCATATCGACAAATTCGGCGGGGTCTTTTTCGTGACCGAGCAAGCGGTTGATGTTGGAAATTAAAAAGGGTAGGGCATCAACCACGCCGGGCAAATCTTCGCCGGGGAAGCCGCCCTTCATGTAGGTGTAGGTTCCCATGCCCAAAAATACGGCATCGTAGTCGTCAAGCAGGCTTTGGAAGCTGACATCTTTGCCAATGTCGGTGTTCAGGCGGAACTCAATGCCCATGCCTTCCATCAGCTCGCGCCGAGTTTGCATGACATCTTTTTCCAATTTGAACGGCGGGATACCAAAGGTCAGCAGGCCGCCAATTTGGGCGTAACGATCAAACACCACGGCCTGAACGCCATTGCGCGCCAAAATGTCGGCACAACCTAAGCCCGCAGGACCCGCGCCGATAATGGCGACGCGCTTGCCCGTGGGGACAACGCCGCTCATATCCGGTCGCCAGCCTTGCTTGATGGCTTCGTCGGTAATGTATTTTTCAATCGAGCCGATGGTGACTGCGCCGAAACCTGCACCGGCATCAAAGCTATCGCTATTGAGCGTGCATGCGCCTTCACACAGGCGATCTTGCGGGCAGACACGTCCGCACACTTCGGGCAGTGAGTTGGTTTTGTGCGACATTTCAGCCGCTTCAAACAGATTGCCTTCCGCAACCAGCTTCAACCAATTGGGAATGAAATTGTGCACCGGGCATTTCCATTCGCAATAGGGGTTGCCGCAACCCAAGCAACGATCCGCTTGATGGGCGGCGGTCTGCGGGTCGAATTGACCATAAATTTCTTTATAGATGTGCACGCGCACTTCGGCCTTGAGCTTGCTGGGGTCTTGGCGGGGAACATCAATAAATTGAAATACATTGCTCATGCTGGCGGCTCGCTATGATCTGCACCGAATAAAAAAACGTACCTGCTCGGATTCGTCCGATAAACAAAAGTGAATAAAAGCATTCACCATGCCAAACTTAAGTTTAGCCGCCGAGTGCTGTTTTAATGCGGGCACTGACGAGGCTCATGTCGGCGCGGCCTTGCAGTTGGGGCTTAAGTTGAGCCATGACCGCACCCATTTCGCGCACGCTGCTTGCGCCCGTAGATTGGATCGCTTGGGCAATCATGGTGCCCACTTCAGTATCCGAAAGCGGCTCGGGCAGGTAGCTTTGAATCACGCCAAGCTCGTAAGCTTCTTGTTGTTCTAAATCTGCCCGTCCGGCGGCTTTGAATTGTTCGATGGACTCGCGGCGTTGTTTGGCCATTTTGTCGAGAATGGCCAATACGTCGGCATCGGTCAGTTCGATACGTTCGTCCACTTCTTTTTGTTTGAGCGCAGATTGAATCAGACGGATGACGGCCAGACGGTTTTTGTCGCCAGACTTCATCGCTGCCTTCATTTCATCGCCAAGGCGCATTTTAAGGGTGCGTTCAACAGGCGTGGATTCAGGCTGGGGTGTGCTTGCGTCGGTCATGCCGAAACCTCACGTTTCAATGTGTGAACAAGAAAAAAGGGGCAGAAAAGAAAGGCTGGATAAACCAGCCTTGCATCAAACTTAGAACAGGCGAGTGCGGCGTGCGGCTTCTTTTTGCAGGCGCTTTTCGTTGCGCTTGACGGCAGAACCCAGTTTGCGCTTGCGCTCGGTGGTTGGCTTTTCGTAGAACTCACGGGCGCGCAGGTCAGTGATAACGCCGGCTTTTTCTACTGTGCGCTTGAAGCGACGAATGGCAACTTCAAAAGGCTCGTTTTCTTTAATGCGGACAGAAGGCATGAAGGCTCCAAAAGTGTGCAAACTTATACCGACATAGGCGGAATAAAGTCATGCGGTGGATGTCTGAAATCGACAAGTCAAAATAGTTAGGCGCGGAATTATACGTCCTATACCTTGTAATGCAACAATAGCGCCTCTTTTTTAGCTGCGCCTTGATTTTGGGGTGAGTGTAGGGTTGGGTGCAATGATTGTTCTTGGAATTGAAACATCGTGTGATGAAACCGCCTGTGCGCTGTATTCGGACGTGCAGGGCTTGATTGCGGATCGTGTGCTCACGCAATCGATTCATGCCGAATATGGCGGTGTGGTGCCTGAGTTGGCCTCACGCGATCATGTGCGCTATTTGTTGCCGATGGTGCATGATCTGCTGCGTGAAGCAGGTGTGCAGCGCGAGGCGATTGGGGGTGTGGCTTATACCGCAGGGCCGGGTTTGCTTGGGGCGTTGCTGGTCGGTTCGGCCTTTGGCGCGGGGCTTGCGTTTGCTTTGGATGTGAAGGCGATTGAGGTGCATCACATGGAGGGGCATGTGCTTGCGCCGATGTTGGATGATGCAAGCATTAAGCCGCCGTTTGTGGCCTTGTTGGTGTCGGGGGGGCATACCATGTTGGTGGCCGTGCCTGAAATCGGTCGCTACGAGGTGTTGGGCGAGAGTTTGGATGATGCCGTCGGCGAGGTGTTTGACAAGGTGGCCAAGCAGATGGGCTTGGGGTATCCAGGCGGCGCGGCTTTGGCGCATTTAGCAGAGCGCGGGCGCGCACCTTCGCAAGCAGGCGTGCCGCCCTTTCCACGTCCGATGACCGATAGGCCAGGGCTGGAGTTTAGTTTTAGCGGCCTGAAAACGCGGGCGATGCAGATTTTGCGTCAGGTTGAAGCGGGTGATTCGCCGAAGCAAGGGCGTGCCGATGTGGCGCGTGCCTTGCAAGAGGCGATGGTCGATACCTTGGTGATTAAATGTGTGCGTGCTTTAGAGCAGGTGGGGATGCGGAACGTGGTTGTGGCGGGCGGTGTGGGGGCGAATCTTTATTTGCGCGCCCGCTTGAGTGCGACTTTGGAGCAACGCGGCGGTCAGGCGTATTTCCCGCGCCAAGCGTTTTGTACCGACAATGCAGCGATGATTGCTTACGCGGGCTGGGTGCGTCTTAACGCGGGGCAGGGGCACAAAGTAAGCGGTTTTGCAGCGCGGGCGCGTTGGCCTTTGGATCAGTTGTCGCCCTTGGTTTGAGTGTTTGTTTGAGCGGGTTCGTCTTGCGGCACAGGCTTTTTCTTCTCGCCGATGCGGGTTTCTTGGCCTTGGATTAAGCGTTGGATATTGCCCAAATGCCGCCAAATCAAGAGCGCACTCATGATGCTGATAGCGATAAGGCTTGTGGTATCAAAATGCAAAAGCCAGGCAATGAGTGGGGCGCACAGTGCGGCGGTAAGTGCGGCAAGCGAGGAGTAGCGCAAGCCAAAAGCCATGCCTAGCCAGACGGCAAGCGTGGCGAGTCCAAGCCAAGGCGAAAGCCCAAGCAATACCCCTAAGGCCGTGGCAACGCCTTTGCCGCCCTTGAATTGGAAGAAGATGGGGAAAATATGCCCGATCAAGGCGGCGAGGGCAGTCAGGGCAATAATCAATTCACTGGCATCGAGCGCACGCGCCACGACGACGGGAATCAGCCCTTTTAATAAGTCGCCAATCAAGGTGGCAAGTGCCGCCATTTTGTTGCCGGTGCGCAGTACATTGGTTGCGCCTGGGTTGCCTGAGCCTATCGTGCGCGGGTCGGGCAGGCCAAGCATACGGCTGACGACGACGGCGGTGGCGATTGAGCCGAGAAAATATGCAGCAAGGGGAAGAGCAATGTCGAGCCAGGTCATGGGAATATTCGCGTGTAAGTTAGTCGGGCGCGGGGATGATACTTGAACATGGGTGAAAGTGAGTTAGCAAACGGCAATGTAGCTTGGATTGAGCGCAGCGGGAATCCGGGGCAGTCGTGTCTGTTGGGCTGTTTGCTCCGGATTGGCATCCAGGCTACGAGAGCGGTTTATTTCGATGTTTACGTTGCAATGCGCCATGATGTTATTGCTCCGGCACGAATTGGTCTTGAACGTAGTTCGGGCTTTAGCCTGACCTACAATCACGGATCAAGCTGGCCGGATCAATAGCTCGGTTAGGACTTACGCAAAACCTGGATTTAGCCCCCTCTCCCCTCGCGGGAGAGGGCAGGGGAGAGGGGGTGCAACTTTTGCCAGAGCATAGACTTGCGCCAACTTCACCACCCTCTCCCCCGCCCTCCCCCGTCAAGGGGGAGGGAGTAAAACAACCTTTCTGCGTAAGTCCTATTAGTAATACATTTAGTAAGGATGATGACATGGCCTTAGGCGCAACGATTTATAAAGCCGAACTCGATATTTCTGATATGGACCGGCATTACTACGCCAATCATGCGCTGACGCTTGCTATGCACCCGTCGGAGAATGAAACGCGCTTGATGCTGCGTATTTTGGCGTTCGCACTGCACGCGGATGAGGCGTTGAGTTTTACGCGCGGGCTTTCGGCGGAAGATGAGCCGGATGTGTGGCAAAAAGACTTAACGGGCGAGATTGCATTGTGGATGGAGGTCGGCCAGCCGGATGAGCGCCGCTTGCGTAAGGCCTGCGGGCGGGCGCGGCAGGTGGTGGTGTACAACTATGCGGAGCGTGCGGCGGCGATTTGGTGGGATAAATCCGCCAAAGATTTTTCCAAGCTGGATAATTTAAGCGTGTTTGTGGTCGATGATGCTTCAGTCAAGGCGCTGGAGGCCTTGGCTGCGCGTACGATGCGCCTGTCTTTTACGATTCAAGATGGCGATGTTTGGGTGTCTGATGGGCAGATTAACGCGCAGATTAAAAGCGTTACGCTTAAGCGTGCTGATTGAGCACAAGGCTTATCGAAAGCCCTAAGGCGATGGCTGCACCCAGCCATTGATTGTTTTTGAATGCGCGGATGCAGGCGGCAGGCTCATAGTTGCGGATGAGCCATTGTTGCCAGAGGCTAAGGGCTAGGGCGACGAGCAGGCTTAGGGTGTAGGGCAGTCCAAGGGTGTGGATTTGGCCGACTGCGCCGAGGATGAGCAGGGTGGCCATTTGCAATAGGCCGATGATGAGGCGGTCGTATTTTCCAAAAAGAATCGCGGTGGATTTCACGCCGATTTTCAAATCATCTTCGCGGTCGGCGAGGGCGTACATGGTGTCATAGCTAATTGTCCAAGTGATAGTGGCGCAAAATAGCAGCAGGGCAGTGAGGTTGAATTGCCCGCTTTGCGCGGCATAAGCCATGGGGACGGCCCAGGCAAAAGCGATACCCAAATGCAGTTGTGGCAGGTGGTGCAGGCGTTTCATAAACGGGTAGCTAGCGGCGAGCACAAGACCAATCACGGCGAGTTGTTGGGTGAGTGGGTTGAGCAAAAAAACTAAGCCGAAGGCGATAAGGCTTAATACCGCAAATACGGCAAGGGCTTCCCACGGGCGTATCAGCCCTGCGGCGAGCGGGCGGGTGCAGGTGCGGGCAACGTGTGGGTCGATGTGGCGGTCGGCGTAGTCGTTGATGGCGCAGCCCGCCGAGCGCATTAAGACAACTCCGGCGATAAATACGCCAAGATTTAATACGCTAGGCCAGTCGGGTGCTGCCGCGAGCAACAAAGCCCAGAGGGTCGGCCAAAGCAAAAGTAGCGTGCCGACGGGTTTGTCGAGGCGGGTGAGTTGGGCGTAGAGTTTGAGGCGTTGAAGCATGTTTTATAGGTTTTTGTGGGCGGGATGACTGTAGGGGACTTCTAAAAACCCGAATATCGTCTTTGCGAGCGTAGCGAAGCAACCCATAAATCGATGTTTACCAAAACTCTTTTGGATTGCCACGTCGCTACGCTCCTCGCAAAGACGCTTTTTAGAAGTTCCCTGTATCATCCGTGTTTTGTGATTTTTTGGACGACGCACGCGCATGACGATACGCAGTTTTGAGCATTTTAACCCGCAGCTTGCCGCCGATGCGTGGGTCGATGATTCCGCCGAGGTGATAGGCCAGGTGAGTTTGGGCGCGGGCAGTTCGGTGTGGCCGACAGCGGTATTGCGCGGCGATATTAACCGCATTGATATTGGTGCGCGCACCAATGTACAAGATGGCACGGTGATGCACGTGACCCATGCCAGCCGCTTTCATTCACGCGGTGCGCCGGTGTGGGTGGGGGATGATGTGACGATTGGGCATCGCGCGGTGCTGCACGCGTGCACGTTGGAAGGACGCTGTTTGGTCGGTATGGGGTCTTTGGTGCTGGATGAGGCGGTGGTGCAGCCGAATGTGATTCTGGGCGCGGGCAGTGTGGTTCCGCCAAAAAAAGTACTGGAAAGTGGCTTTTTGTGGCTAGGTGCGCCAGCGCGTAAGGTACGTGTGTTGACCGATGAGGAGTTGGAATACTTAGGCTATTCAGCAACATATTACGCTGAACTCGCGGCGCGGCATCGTGAAAGTTGTGTTCGTGCCGCGTTGATGAATAAGCCGGTCGAGCCTTAAACGTGCATCGCGTTTTTGCAGGTGTTTATGGAGTATTGCTGTGGGGTGTTGCCCTTTGGCTCGCTTGGCTTGCGCTTGCGTCGGTCGATTTTCTTTATCCAATGGCCTATGGCTGGCTGGATATTGGCCATACGCTGCAAACCTATGTGCCGCAAAATCGTTTTGGCAAGCAGGATTATCCTGTTTTGGATATTTCGCAGCATTTCGCGCATTTTGCGGCGATATCAAAGGCGATTCATGCACAAGGTGCGGGACTGGCGCAGCTAAGTTATCACGATGCGCAAGGTAATATTTTGGGGCTGTTGCTCACGCGGGATGAAGTGCTGCATTTACAAGATGTGGCGCGCTTGGTGAACACAGGGATGATTGTGGGTACGCTTATGTCCGTACTGTGGTTGGCGTGGATTGTGTTCGGTACGCAGCGCGGTTGGCGTTTGCCGGCAATGCTTAATGTATTAAGCGGTAGCGCAGTGTTGCTGGTTTTGCTTGGTGCGCTACTAACAGTGGTGGGTTTTGAGCCGGTGTTTTACGCGCTGCATACTTGGGTTTTTCCCGCCAATCATGCTTGGTTTTTTTACTATCAGGACTCATTGATGAGTAGCCTCATGCAAGCGCCCAATTTGTTTGCCGTGATTGGTGGGGCTTGGTTAATCTTGAGCCTTGTGCTCTTGTTGTTGTTAAATGCAGTGGCTCAATGGGGTAGCCGTCGCATTCGACCCTAGGTTTTCAAACCATGTTCTTTGAACTGTCCCTTATAAGGAGAAACACGATGAAATTCATTCCAGCAATGGTCGTTTTGGCTGTGAGTATGCTGCTTGCGGCCTGCAATACCCTGGAGGGTGTAGGTAAAGATATTCAAAGCGGCGGCCAAGCGATTGAGCGGGCAGCGCAATAGTTGTTACAGGTTGATCTCATGCTCTTGAAATGAAGATTTTTTGCCCTACTTTTTTTGATGCCCAATAAGGGCTTTATCTTAAGGAGGACATTATGAAAAATATCTCTCGTTATGATCCATTTGAAATGACCGAGCCCTTCGATAATCTCTTCCGTGGTTTCTTGCGCCCGGTGCAGATGGAGAAGGAATTGCCGCACATCCGTATCGATGTAAAAGAAGACGACAAAGCTTATTCCGTGCACGCTAATATTCCGGGTGTGAATAAAGATGATATTTATGTCGTTATTGAAGGCAATACCGTATCGATCAGTGCCGAAGTAAAGAAAACCTCAGAGCAGAAGGAAGGCGAAAAAATACTGCGCACTGAGCGTTTTGTCGGCCGTGCCAACCGGAGTTTTATGTTGGAGCACGAGGTGGATGAAACCGCCGCTGTTGCCAAGTACGAAAATGGTGTCCTGGAATTGACCTTACCGAAGAAGGCGGTCTCGCTGAGCAAGCGCTTGGCTATCCAGTAAATCATCTTTGCTTGAGTTATAAATAAAAAAGGCAGCTTTGGCTGCCTTTTTTTTTTACCTCTTAATTTAGGGAAACACTGAATTAATCTGTGTTTCCCTTATGCCTTTTCTTAGGATGACATGGAGTTTATGACTAAAAGGTTTAGGTCGACTCGGCATCCGCCGTTTTGCCACGCAAGACCATGCCCCGAATCAGTAAATAAAACACCGGTGTGAGCAATAGGCCGAAGAAGGTCACGCCGAGCATTCCGAAAAACACCGGTGTACCAATGTCCTGACGCATTTCTGCGCCTGCGCCGGTGGCGAATACCAAGGGCACGACCCCGGCGATAAAGGCAATCGAGGTCATGATAATCGGGCGCAAACGCAGGCGGCAGGCTTCTAATGCCGACTCCATGGGCGATAGGCCGTGATCTTCACGGATTTTGGCAAACTCGACCAAGAGAATGGCGTTTTTACTGGCGAGCCCTATTAACACCAACAACGCCACTTGAGTGAGGATATTGTTATCGCCACCAGTCATTTTCACGCCGAGCATGGCGAACAGAATCACCATCGGCATAATCAGAATAATGGCAAACGGCAACGACCAGCTTTCATACATCGCCGCCAGCACCAGAAAGACCACCAGCACCGAAATAGCAAAAATTTGCAGCGTGGTGTTGCCGGCAATGATTTGCAGATAGGTCAGTTCCGTCCACTCATAACCAACTCCAGGCGGCAGGGTGTCGGCCATGAGTTTTTCCATCACTTGAATCACTTCGCCCGAACTTGTGCCCGGTGTGGCTGAACCGTTGATTTCAATCGAAGGGTAGGTGTTGTAGCGCACCACGCGATCGGGCCCTGTGATTTCCATGGTGTCCACAAGCCCTGATAGCGGCACCATCGTGCCATCTAACGTGCGGGTTTGTAGACGATCAATGCTCTCTGTGCCCGTGCGGTAATCGCCTTCGGCTTGGGCAATCACTTGATAGGTGCGGCCAAACAGGTTGAAGTCGTTGACGTACAGCGAGCCTAAGTTGATTTGCAGGGTGTCATAGATGTTTTGCAGCGGAATGCCGTGTTGCAGGGCACGTTCGATGTCGATTTCTGTATGCAACTGCGGCACATTGTTCTGGAAGCTGGAAAACAGCGCGGTCACGCCGGGGGTTTGCTTACTCATGGCGTTGCCTGCGGCCATGACTTGCTTGGCGGCTTCATCTAAGGCATTTAGCCCCACGCCACTTTTATCTTGCACTTGCAGCTTGAAACCGCCGAGCGAACCCAAGCCCTGAATCGGGGGCGGAGGGAATACGGCGACAAAAGCTTCGTCGATGCTGCCAAGTTTTTGGCGCATCTGCATGGCGATCGCATTCGCGCTCAGTCCCAGTGGCACACGCTCACTAAAGGGCTTGAGTGGTATAAAAATGGTGGCGGCATTCGAGGTGGGGCCAAAACTAACAATCGATAGGCCAGGGAAGGCTACAGTGTGTCCCACACCCGGAACTTCGCGCATCAGCGCGGCGGCTTCTTGGGTCACAGCCGTGGTGCGCTCCAGCGAAGCAGCGGGTGGGAGCTGAATCACGCCGATAAGATAACCCCGATCCCCCGGCGGGATAAAGCCCGCAGGAATGCTCATTAGGTGTAGCGTCCCATGCGATTATATAACCGCTCGCTGCTACCCCCTCCTGATGGCACGCGCTGTTTTTGAAGACCTAAAGAGACGACACGCATGAACATTAAGCTCCATGTGAAAGCCCGTA
>JBFXGB010000012.1:0-36640 GCA_050178405.1 Halothiobacillaceae bacterium | reverse complement strand
TCCGATCTTGCACCCCGTTGCGCTCAATGCGCGCCAGCACGGGTAGCAAGGGCATTTCGATATTCGTATAAACATCCTGCACACCCTTGATCGCCTGAATACGCGGCCACAACACATGATGCAAACGCAAGCAAATATCAGCATCCTCCGCAGCGTACTCAGTCGCGGTTTCAATGCTAATCGCTGCAAATGGCAACTGTTTTGCGCCTTTACCTGCAATTTGCTCAAAAGTAATGTTTTCGTGCTCCAGATGCCTGCGCGCCAGAGTATCCAAATCATGCCGATTTTGCCCCGCATCCAGCACATAAGATTCCAGCAAGGTGTCGTGCCGAATGCCGCGCAGAGTGATGCCATGATTGGCCAGCACATGTGCATCGTATTTCAGGTTTTGCCCGACTTTGGCGTGTTGCTCACTCTCAAGCCACGGGCGCAGGCGCTGCAACACAAAATCACGCTCAAGCTGTTCGGGCGCACCGGGATAGCTGTGTGCCAGCGGGATGTACACGGCTGTCCCCGCTTGCACTGCCAAAGATAGACCGATCACTTCGGCCTGCATGGGGTCGAGGCTGGTGGTTTCGGTGTCAAAGGCGGTCAGCTCGGCATTGTGAATGCGTTGCAGCCAGTGTTCGAACGCAGATTCATCCAGAATAGTCACGTATGAGCTAGATACCAAAGTCGAGACGGCTTTGGCTCCCTCCCCCCCAGCGGGGGAGGGCTGGGGAGAGGGGGGGGATGCACTCGAACCAGTCGCTTCGTCAGCGAGACTCGCCCCCCTCTCCCCTAACCCCTCCCCCGCCGGGGGGGAGGGGGACAAAACCTCCTCCCGTCCAAGCTGGTACACAACCTTAGCGTTGACATCCATTTGCGCCCGCCACATCTTCAAATGCCGCTGCAATTCATACTTTTCCGCCAAAGCAACTAAAGCATCCAAATCCGCCGCCTTGGGTTTCAAATCATCCAGCGTCACAGGCAAGGCCACGTCCGTCTTCACCGTCACCAACGCACGCGAGAGCGGCAAATAAGCCAAGGCTTCACGCAGATTCTCACCCGCCTTGCCTTTCATCGTCGCCGCAGCCGCCATTACGCCCTCGAACGAGCCGTATTCCTGCAACCACTTCACCGCCGTCTTCGGCCCGCAGCCCTTAACCCCCGGCACGTTGTCACTGCTATCCCCCATCAACGCCAGATAATCCACAATCAAGCCTGGCGGCACGCCAAATTTCTCTTCCACACCCGAAGGGTCTAAGCGCGTATTTTTCATCGTATCTATCAGCGTGACCCCCGGGCTTGAGAGCTGCGCCATATCCTTGTCCCCGGTCGAAATCAGCACCGGCAAGCCTTTCTCTTGCGCCTTACGCGTCAAGGTCGCAATCACATCATCTGCCTCCACGCCCTCGACAATAAGCAAAGGCAAGCCCATGGCCGCAATCGCCTGATGCAGCGGCGCAATTTGCACCCGCAACTCCTCCGGCATGGCCGCGCGATTAGCCTTGTATTCGGCGTACATCGCATCCCGAAAGGTCTTGCCCGGAGCATCGAACACCACCGCCACATGGCTGGGTTTTTCTTCCAGCACCAGCTTTTGAATCATGCTCAACACCCCATGCAGTGCCCCCGTTGGCGTGCCATCAAAGGTGGTCAGCGGTGGCAAGGCATGAAACGCACGAAACAAATACGACGAACCATCCACAAGCACCAGCGCGTGATTAACAGCCTGCATTTTCAATTCAACCTTCCGACAAAGAGAGCCGCATGTTACCTTCTCACGACTCATTTTCACCCATGCCCGCTATGTCGCACTCCACTCCACCCCGCATCCCTCGCCCACCCAAAGACGCCAACAGCCTCGCGCGCGAGTCATGGAAGGTTTTTCAAATCATGGCCGAGTTCGTCAACGGCTTTGAAACCCTCTCCAGCATCGAACCCTCGGTCAGTATTTTCGGCTCCGCGCGCTTCAAAGACGACCACCCGCACTACCTTTTAACCGTCGAAATTGCGCGCAAACTCTCGGATGCTGGCTTTGCCGTGGTCAGCGGTGGCGGCCCGGGTATTATGGAAGCCGCCAACAAAGGCGCCAAAGCAGGTCTTGCCCCCAGCGTCGGACTCAATATCAAATTGCCGCATGAACAACACGACAATAGCTACCAAGATATTTCGCTGCATTTTCAGCACTTTTTCTCGCGCAAAGTCATGTTCGTCAAATACGCCTCGGCGTATGTCGTCCTGCCCGGCGGCTTTGGCACCTTGGACGAGCTGGCCGAAATTCTGACCCTCATCCAAACCGGCAAATCACGCCGCATCCCGATTATTTTGGTTGGCAGTGACTTCTGGAGCGGCCTTATCAGTTGGTTTCGGCACACCATGCTTGAGCAAGGCACGATTAGCGCCGCCGATTTGGATTTATTTCACATCATCGACGAGCCACAAGGCGTGCTTGATGCTATTTTCGCCTTTTACCAAAACCGTAGCGTCGCCCCTTCGCCCGAAGAACAACGCATCTTACTGGAGCTATAAATCATGTCGCGCCCCTCTTCATCGCTTTTTCTTGTCCCCATCGTCCTGACCCTTGGCCTGCATAGCGGCGCTCTCCTCGCCGTGGATGATGCGCCCCCGCCCGCAAGCACCAAAGCACAAGCCGCCGCACCTGAGCCGGAGCTTGCCGCCCCACAAACCGACATTCCTGAACCCGAAGTCAATATCCGCGAAGAACCCTCCCAGACCATCGAAGAGTTTCGCAGCCAAGGCCGCCCGTACATGGTTCGCGTCACCCCACGCGGCGGCTTACCCCCCTACTACATGGTGGATAACGACGGCGATGGCACATTAGAAACCCGCGTCAACAGCCCTTCCAACCCACCGCCCACCCCACGCTGGGTGCTGTTCCGCTGGTAACTTCAGCCTTTCCTTAATAGGACTTACGCAAAATCCTGATTTGGCCCCCTCTCCCCTCGCGGGAGAGGGTTGGGGAGAGGGGGCGAGAGCATCTGCCAAATCATAGGCTTGTGCCAGCTTCCCCACCCTCTCCCCAGCGACCCCCTCGCTACGCTCTCCCCCATCAAGGGGGAGGGGGTAAAAACGTCATGCTGCGTAAGTCCTACTTAAACTTCATTTTCCGTCTTACCACAGGCTTTTTATGTCGGTTTACACTCGCGTCGAGCGCCCCGAGCTCGAAGCCTTTTTACACAACTTCAATGCAGGCAAGCTCGTCGATTACGTCGGCATTAGCGCGGGCATCGAAAACACCAACTACTTCGTCACCACCGACCGTAGCCGCTATGTTCTGACGCTTTTTGAGCAATTAAGCGCAGAAGAACTGCCTTTTTTCCTTAATTTAATGGCGCATCTTGCCGAGCAGGGCGTGCCCACCGCGCACCCGCTCGCCAACCTGCAGGGTAACTATCTGGATACCTTGTGCGGCAAACCCGCCGCCCTCGTGCAACGCTTAAGCGGCGGCACGCTAGAGCACCCCGACAGCGAGCATTGCGCCGCCATCGGCACGGCATTGGCACAGTTTCACCTTGCAGGACAAAGCTACCCGCAAGCACGCGCCAACCCACGCGGCCCGCACTGGTGGCGCGAAGCTATTGCCAAGCTGCATGAACATCTCTCGTTTGATGATGCCGCAAAACTCGATGCCGAGATTAAGTATCAATTCAGCCACCGCTTCGACAACCTGCCGCGCGGCATCATCCACGCCGATTTATTCCGCGACAATGCGCTGTTTGAAGGCAAAAACTTAAGCGGTATCATCGACTTGTATTACGCATGCACCGATGCCCTGCTCTACGATGTCGCCGTCACCGTGAATGACTGGTGTGTGACCGAAGCGCGAGAACTCGACCCTGACCGCACGCAAGCCCTTTTGAGCGCCTACGTCGCCGTTCGCCCTCTCAGCGTGGATGAACGCGCCGCTTGGCCGGTCATGCTCCGCGCCGCCGCCTTGCGTTTTTGGCTCTCGCGTCTGCTCGATTGGCACTTCCCGCGCGCAGGCGAACTCACCCACACCAAAGACCCGCAAGCCTTCGCCCGCTTGCTGGAAGCGCATCAAAACCACACGCCTGCACTGCCCCACAACCCGTAGCCCGGATGAAGCGCAGCGAGAATCCGGGGCAGTCTCACCCATTGCACAGCCTGCCCCGGATTAACATCCGGGCTACATGAATTGCCAAGCAATTAGCCACAGAGGACACAGAGAGGAAGTGATTTAACTCTGTGCTCTCTGTGCTCTCTGTGCTCTCTGTGCTCTCTGTGCTCTCTGTGCTCTCTGTGCTCTCTGTGCTCTCTGTGCTCTCTGTGTCCTCTGTGTACTCTGTGGCTAAACATTGATTTCCAAGGATTTCCCATGCGTATCGGCTCCTATCAACTCGACAGCCCGCTCGCCCTCGCCCCCATGGCAGGAGTGACGGATCGCCCCTTTCGCCACCTGTGCAAGACCTTCGGCGCGGGGCTGGTGGTGGGCGAAATGTCCTCCAGCAGCCCGCAACTGCGCGATACGCGCACCAGTCACCGCCGTCGCCCGCATGATGACGAACCCGCACCGCGCACCATCCAAATCGTCGGCAACAACCCGCAACACATGGCCGAAGCCGCACGTCATGGCGTGGAACATGGCGCACAAATCGTGGACATCAACATGGGCTGCCCGGCGAAAAAAATCTGCCAGAAAGCCGCCGGCTCCGCACTCTTAGGCGATACCGAACATGTCGGGCGCATTCTGGATGCCGTCGTCGCCGCCGTGGATATTCCCGTCACCCTGAAAATTCGCACCGGGCTCGACCCCAAGCAGCGCAACGCAGTCGAGATTGCGCGCATTGCCCAAGCCGCAGGCATTCAGGCACTCGCGATTCATGGACGCACCCGCGCCGACATGTTTCGCGGCGAGGCGGAATACGACAGCATCCGCGCCGTGCGCGAAGCCGTCGATTTGCCGTTGTGGGCGAATGGCGACATCGACACCCCCGCCAAAGCGCGTGCCGTCATGCGCTATACCGGCGCACATGGCATCATGCTAGGTCGCGCCACCTTGGGACGGCCTTGGTTGTTTGCCTCCATGCGTGCGGCACTTGAGGGACACCCCGAACCTGCCGAACCGAGCTTAGAAGAAAAACATCAACTCATCGTGCAACACATCCACGCCCTGCACGAACTCTATGGCGAAGCCCTCGGCGTGCGCGTGTCGCGCAAGCACATCGCATGGTATTGCGCCCACCTGCCCGATGGCGATACCCTGCGCCACCCATTTGTTCGCGCCGAAGATGCCGCCGAACAGTTCGCTTTAATCGAACGCTACTTTGCAACCCAGTCGAGCCTGGAGCTACCCTATGAGTCCACGCCCCTTACATGAAACCGTCCGCGCCTCGCTCAAAGAATACATGCAGACCTTGGAGGGCGACGACCCCACCGAGCTGTATGCCATGGTGATACGCGAAGTCGAACGTCCCCTGCTCGAATGCGCCCTAGAGCATTGCGCAGGCAACCAAACCCGCGCCGCACAATGTCTAGGACTCAATCGCGGCACCCTGCGCAAAAAGCTGCGCGAGCACGGACTGAATCACGACAACACACAGGACTTGACCTAGGCAAAAAGCTGGGGCATAACACGCGCCATTCAAACCCACTGACGACGTAAGACTGCCATGAGCGAAGCCAAATCCATTGAAGACATTGATGATGTACTTATCCCTACCGCGGACGTGAGCGACCTGCCCGATGAACGTACCAAGCCTACGATTGACAAAGACACTCGCCGCCGTCTTGAAGACGCGCTTGAAGAGCGCCGCTTGAAAAAAGCCATCGAAGACGACTTTGCCGACTGATGCACCAAGCCCAAGACCCAAGCCGCTTGTGGATTCTACTCGCCAGCCTTCTGGGCGGCTTGGGTGTGGCTTTGGGCGCATTTGGCGCGCACGGCCTAAAAAATCTCGTCGAGCCGCGCTTGCTTGAGGTTTTTAACACCGGAGTCCACTACCAACTTATCCACGCACTGGCCTTGCTCGCCCTCGCCATTTGGATGCGCCAAGAGCCCATGCTGCGTAACACGCTCAAGCTCGCCGCATGGAGCTGGTTAATCGGCATCGTCCTTTTTAGTGGCAGCTTGTATGCCTATATTTTGACCTACAGCCTGTGGGGCGTGCGCTATCTCGCCATGATTACGCCCCTCGGCGGCGTGTTTTTCATTCTCGGCTGGCTGCTACTGTTTTGGGCGGCATGGAAAATGCCCAAGCATTAAATCCGTAATTTAGCCACAGAGAACACAGAGTGCACAGAGAGGTTATGGGTAACGTCACACGCTTTCACATATTAGGAAGGTATTCTGTCGTTGGCTTCTGTGGCAAGCCCGTGGTGATTTGAAACAGTCCTGCAGGTCTGAAGCCGCATTCCTCTGTGTTCTCTGTGTTCTCTGTGGCAAAAACTCAGCCCACCGACACCACCCCATACGCCGCACGGTACTGCTCCACCGCACCCAATGCCTCTGCATACTTCGGCTCATAGCGCAGCAACTCAATCAAATCCCCCAAACCCGCGAGCGGTAGCGCTTTAATCTTGTAATCTCGCTCCAATTCTTGCACGGCGGATAGCTCGCCCTGCCCGCGCTCTTGTCGATCCAGCAACAACGCCACCGCCACGGGCGTTGCCCCCGCTGCCTGCAAAAGCGCAATCGACTCGCGCATCGCCGTGCCCGCGGTCATCACATCGTCCACCATCAGCACCCGTCCTGCGAGCGGCGCACCAACGATACTGCCGCCCTCGCCATGATCTTTGGCCTCCTTGCGGTTAAACGCCCACGGCACATCCACGCCATGCTGCTCAAACAAGGCCATCGCCGTGGCTGCGACCAGCGGAATGCCCTTGTAGGCTGGGCCAAACAACATATCGAACTCAAGGCCGGACTCCATAATGCGCGCCGCATAAAAACGCCCCAAACGGCTCAATGCCTCGCCGCTGTGAAACAAGCCTGCATTAAAAAAGTAAGGACTCACCCGCCCGGACTTGAGCGTAAACTCGCCAAAACGCAATACTTCGCGCTTGAGCGCATAATTCAAAAACTCATGAGAAAGCTGTGACATAAAAAAGCGCCCGACCTACAAAGGATAAGTGGCGCATTCTAACAATCTATTGACGACACATCACAAGGCGGGGCGGATGCACTACGCTTATCCACTACTATCGAAATACCAAGCCATGTAGCCCGGATGAAGCGCAGCGAGAATCCGGGGAAGCCGTGCTCGGTGCCAAGCTTGCCCCGGATTGACATCCGGGCTACAAAAGCACCATGCCACAGCCTACTTCTTCAAACTATCCCGAATCTCGCGCAGCAACAACACTTCTTCCGACGGTTCGGCAGGCAACTCGGCAACCGCCTCCGCCTTGGCTTCATCTTTGCGGCGCAAATTGTTCATCAGTTTAATCACCATGAAAATCGCAAAAGCGATAATCGTAAAGTCCACCATTGTTTGAACAAACACGCCATAATTCAATGTTGCTGCGCCCGCCTCTTTTGCGGCCGCAAGCGTCGCGTAATCCTTGCCATCAAGAGCAAAAAACAGGTTGTTAAAGTTAACACCCCCGAGCATCAAACCAATCGGCGGCATAATCAAATCGCGCACCAACGAATCGACAATCTTGCCAAACGCCGCACCAATAATCACACCCACCGCCAAATCAAAGGCATTGCCCTTAATGGCGAATTCTTTGAACTCTTTAAGTAAACTCATACAACGCAAGCTCCCTATTGATAATCTGTACCCGCATGACAGACCATCCGTCATACGTGCCGTACAATGCGTAAAACTACTGCAAAAAGGATAAAAAATGAAAATTCTCGTGATTGGCTCTGGCGGACGTGAACATGCTCTGGCTTGGAAACTCGCCCAATCACCGCGTGTGACCCAGGTTTTTGTTGCACCGGGCAATGCCGGCACGGCGCATGAAACCAAATGCAGCAATATCGCCATCAGCGCCACCGATATTCCCACGCTGTTCAGCTTTGCCAAAGACAACGCCATCGACTTGACCGTGGTCGGCCCCGAAGCGCCGCTCGCTGCGGGCGTGGTCGATAGTTTCCGTGACGGTGGCCTGCGCATCTTCGGCCCAACCCGCGAAGCCGCCCAACTGGAAAGCTCCAAGGCCTTCGCCAAAGACTTCCTCGCCCGCCACCGCATTCCTACCGCCGAATACCGCGTGTTCACCGAGCTAAAACCTGCTTTGGATTATCTTAGCGATCACGGCGCGCCGATTGTGATCAAGGCCGACGGCTTGGCGGCAGGCAAGGGCGTGGTCGTGGCCATGAGCAACGCCGAAGCCAAAGCCGCCGTGCGCGACATGCTCGGCGGTCAATTCGGCCAAGCGGGTGCGCGCGTGGTCATCGAAGAGTATCTCGATGGCGAAGAAGCCAGCATTATCTGCATGGTCGATGGGCAAAATATCCTGCCGATGGCCACTAGCCAAGACCACAAGCGCCGCGACGATGGCGACCTAGGCCCCAACACCGGCGGCATGGGTGCGTACTCGCCCGCCCCCGTGGTCACGCCAGAACTCGAAGCGCGCATCATGCGTGAGGTGTTGCAAGCCACCGTGCAAGGCATGGCGCTCGATGGCATTCCTTACACCGGCTTTCTCTACGCGGGCATCATGATTGATAAGCATGGCGCGCCGAAAGTGCTCGAATTCAACTGCCGCTTCGGCGACCCAGAAACTCAGCCGATCATGCTGCGTTTGCAATCTGACTTCCTCGACCTGCTCGAAGCAGGCATAGACGGCAAACTCGATCAAGTCGGCGCGGCCTGGGATAGCCGCGTCGCCCTCGGCGTGGTCATGGCCGCAGGCAACTACCCCAGTACACCCAAGCTCGGCGACGTGATTCATGGGCTAGACAGCCCCCTGCCCGCACATAGCAAAGTATTCCACGCAGGCACGACATTGAATGCGGATGGACAAGCCATCACCTCCGGCGGGCGTGTGCTCTGCGTCACCGCCCTTGGCGCAAGCACGCATGAAGCCCAACAACACGCCTATGCCGCCGCCGCCAACATCCAATTTGCCGACGGTTTTTACCGCCGCGACATTGGCTGGCGTGCGCTGAGAAAAAACTAGGAAACCACGCAACAAATCAATGTCGTCATTGCGAGGCGAAGCCGAAGCAATCCATGTCCGCCCACCACACCGGATTGCCACGACCTACGGTCTCGCAACGACGGTTTTTAACGCTCTCTTTTGCGTTTTCTAAGAACCTGTTCAAAGAGGTTTATTCATGCCCAATCTCACCCTCGGCACCGCCTTGTGCTCCTCCGCCACCCGCTTGATGCTGCTAGGTTCAGGCGAACTGGGCAAAGAAGTCGCCATTGAAGCGCAACGTCTTGGCATCGAAGTGATTGCTGTTGATCGTTACGCCCACGCCCCCGCCATGCAGCTTGCCCACCGCAGCCATGTGATTGACATGCTCGATGGCGCGGCGCTGCGTGCGCTGATTGAGGCAGAAAAGCCCGACTTCATCGTGCCCGAAATCGAAGCCATTGCCACACCGACCTTGCTTGCGATGGAACAGGAAGGTTGGCGCGTCATCCCCACTGCGCGCGCCGCTTGGCTGACCATGAACCGCGAAGGCATCCGCCGCCTGGCTGCCGAAGAACTCGGCCTGCCCACCTCGCCCTATCGCTTCGCCGACAACGAGACCGACTACCGCGCCGCCGTCACGGCCTTGGGCATGCCCTGCGTGGTCAAACCCATCATGTCCTCCTCCGGCAAGGGTCAAAGCGTCATCAAGTCCATCGACGACATCGCCCCCGCGTGGCAATACGCGCAAGAAGGCGGACGCGCCGGAAAAGGGCGCGTCATTATCGAAGGCTTTATCGACTTCGACTACGAAATTACCCTGCTCACCGTGCGCCACGCAGGCGGGACGAGCTTCTGCCCGCCCATCGGTCATTTACAAATCAAAGGCGACTACCGCGAGTCTTGGCAACCGCAAGCCATGAGCGAGACCGCCCTGCGCGAAGCCGAACGCATTGCCACTGCGGTCACCGGAAAACTCGGCGGCTACGGCCTGTTCGGTGTCGAACTATTCGTCCAAGGCGAAAAAGTATGGTTCTCCGAAGTCTCGCCGCGCCCGCATGACACGGGGCTTGTCACCCTCATCTCGCAAGATTTATCCGAATTTGCCCTGCATGTACGCGCCATTCTCGGCTTGCCGATTCCCAATATCCGCACACGCGGTGCAGCGGCCTCATGCGCCCTGCTGGTCGAAGGCGAAAGCCAGAATGTACGCTTTGGCGGCTTGACACAGGCACTCGCCGAAGCCGATACCCAGCTGCGCCTATTTGGCAAACCAGACCTGAACGGTAGCCGCCGATTGGGCGTGGCCTTGGCACTGGGCAAGGATGTGGATGAGGCACGCGCCAAGGCACGACGCATAGTTGATGGAATTGAAGTTATTTTCTAAGAATCTGTAGATGGATGCGCTGCGCTTACTCACCCTACTGAACTCAAGTAGCCCGGATGAAGCGTAGCGAGAATCCGGGGCAGCCTCACCAGCACCCATCACCCGCAGCACCGAGCACCATTCAAAGACTGCCCCGGGTTCGCACCCGGGCTACGTGAGCATTTTGAAACCGTTTTTTGCGCCGCAATACGGCTCTCAGAGGCTTAAATCAACACCAAATTATCCCGGTGAATCAACTCCGGCTCGTCCTCATAGCCCAATAATGCAGGCAAAGCATGGCTCGGTTGGCCTTGAATCTTGCGCGCATCCTCCGCGCCATAATTCACCAACCCGCGTGCGACCTCCGCCCCATCGGGAGCGAGCACTGCCACCAAGTCGCCGCGCTGGAATGGTCCATCCACACCCACCACGCCGACCGGGAGCAGGCTGCGCCCCTGTTCGCGCAGCACTTTCGCCGCGCCTTGATCGATATGCAAGTAACCTGCAACATGCAAATGGCTCGCCAGCCATTGCTTGCGCGCCAAAAGCGGGGCTTGATCGGGTAAAAAAGCCGTACCCAGTGCCTCGCCACTGGCCAGCCGCGTCAAAACCTCCGGCTCACTGCCGGAGGCAATCAAGGTGACTGCGCCGGATAAGGCGGCACGTTGCGCGGCACGCACCTTGGTCGCCATGCCGCCGCGCCCCAGCGCACCGCCCTCAGAGGATGCCATGCCCGCCAAGGATGGATCGCTCGCACGCACTTCGGACAGCAGCCGCGCCGCAGGGTCTTTGCGTGGGTCAGCGGTGTACAAACCCTGCTGGTCGGTCAGAATCACCAACACATCGGCCTCGACCAGATTGGCCACCAAGGCCGCCAGCGTGTCGTTATCGCCGAAGCGGATTTCTTCCGTGGCCACGCTGTCGTTTTCATTCACCACCGGAATGACATTGTGTCCAAGCAGGGTACGCAAGGTGCTGCGGGCATTCAGGTAGCGCACCCGATGGATAAGATCATCGTGGGTAAGCAAAATCTGCGCGGTGCGCATGGCGTGGCGCTGAAATACGCTTTCATACGCCTGCGCCAAGCCCATTTGCCCCACGGCAGCGGCGGCTTGCAGCTCGTGCAACGCCGTCGGTCGCATCGTCCAACCCAAGCGCAACATGCCCTCGGCCACCGCGCCAGAGGTGACAATAACGACTTCCTTACCCGCCGCGCGCAAGCTTTGCACCTGCACCGCCCAGCGATCAATGGCCTCTAAATCAACGCCTTGACCACCGCGCGTGACCATGGCGCTGCCAATCTTGACCACCCAACGCTGGGTCTGACTGATGGACGCACGCAGGTTATGAGTCATAACAGCACTTACTCGGCAGGGGTCATCGGAGCTTCATCCGCCACGACGGGCGGAGCCACGCGAGGCGCTTGAGCCAAGGCCGCCGCACGACGCGCTGCTTCACGACTTTCTTCAAGGAAACTCATAATGCGGAAAATCAACTCCCGCGTCCCATCGCCAGAAATGGCGCTGACGCGGAACACTGGACCATCCCAAGCCAGACCGTCGATCACGCTCTTGCAGCGCGCCTCGCGTTCGTCTTCCGGCAGTAAATCAAGCTTATTGAGCACCAGCCAACGCGGACGATCGAGCAACGCTTCGCTGAATTTTTCCACCTCGGCAATAATCACGCGGGCGTTATGCACCGGATCTTCATCGGGATTGAGCGGGGCAACATCCAACACATGCAGCAACAGACCGGTGCGCGAGAGGTGCTTGAGAAACTGGATGCCCAACCCCGCGCCTTCCGCCGCACCCTCAATCAGCCCAGGAATATCCGCCACCACAAAGCTACGGTGCGCTTCGACACTAACCACGCCCAAGTTCGGATGCAGGGTGGTGAACGGATAATCCGCCACTTTGGGACGCGCGGCAGAAATAGCGCGAATCAAGGTTGACTTGCCCGCATTCGGCAAGCCGAGCAGCCCCACATCGGCCAGTACTTTCAGCTCCATATGTAGCTCGCGCTCGTCACCTTCGGAGCCGTGTGTGGTCTGGCGCGGCGCGCGATTCGTCGAGCTTTTGAAGCGGGTATTGCCCAAGCCATGAAAGCCACCGGGAGCCACCAGCACACGCTGCCCGGCTTCCACGATGTCGCCAATCAGCTCTTCGGTATCTGCGTCGTAAATCATCGTGCCCACCGGCACAGGAATCACCATATCCTCACCCTTGGCACCGGTCATATTGCGCCCGGCACCGTTCTTGCCGCGCTGCGCATCAAAACGCCGCTGGAAACGGAAGTCCGCCAAGGTGTTCAGATCAGGGTGCCCGACCACGTACACGCTACCGCCATCGCCGCCATCGCCGCCATCCGGCCCGCCCATGGGGATGAATTTCTCGCGGCGAAAACTCGCCACGCCGTTGCCGCCATCGCCGGCCTTGACGTAAATACGCGCTTCGTCAACAAATTTCATGGAATCACCAATAGGACTTATGTAACGCTAAATGCTTTTCACCCCCTCCCCCTTGACGGGGGAGGGTTTGGGAGAGGGTGGTGATGCTGGCACAAGCCTTTGTTTTGGCTAATGGTGCAACCCCCTCTCCCCAGCCCTCTCCCACGAGGAGAGAGGGAGAAAATCCGCAGCAAACAAGATGACTCAAGCGTGTCATCGCCCAAGCCTTATACCAAAGTAAAAAGCCCCGACAACGCGGGGCTATATATTTTATGTTGCCTCACAAGCCTAAAATCAGGCAGAAACAACGCTCACATAACGACGATTTTTCGGTCCTTTGACATCAAACTGAATCGTGCCATCAACCAAAGCAAACAGGGTGTAGTCCTTGCCACAACCCACGTTACGACCGGGGTGGAACTGGGTACCACGCTGACGCACGATGATGTTGCCGGCTGTCGCCGCTTGGCCGCCGTAAAGCTTCACGCCAAGGCGCTTGGATTCTGAATCACGTCCGTTGCGGGTACTACCCGCCGCTTTCTTGTGTGCCATGTCTTATGAGCCTCAATATGGATTAAGCAGAGATGCTTTTAATCAGGATTTCGGTGTAATTCTGACGGTGTCCCATGTGCTTCATATGATGCTTACGGCGACGGAATTTCAGAATCTCGACTTTCTTGTGACGACCGTGGCTCAACACCTCAGCCGACACCTTTGCGCCTGCAACCAAAGGAGCGCCAACCTTAAATTCAGTACCATCAGCCACCATCAGTACCTGATCGATATCAAAAGTCGCGCCCACATCGACTGCAAGGCTCTCGACGCGCAAGTATTCACCTTGCTCAACGCGGTATTGCTTACCGCCTGTCACGATCACTGCATACATGATAGTGTGCTCCAGAAAAATTCAAACGTATTAAAGGGCGCGGATTGTATGTGCCACTTAAGCACAAGTCAAACATAATCAAACATTAAGTTCATTTTGGCGGACTTAATCCTGTGTCACTTGACACATTATCCCCGCGTTCCATAGCATCGACCTACCTTTTGCCATTCATCCCTAAAACGCCAAGCCCATGAACTTTGAACAAGTGCGCCAAATTGCCGCGCACGACATGCAGCGCGTCAATCAACAGATTGAACAGAGCCTACATTCCGAGGTCGCTCTCGTGCGCAAGCTATCGAACTACATCATCCACGGCGGAGGCAAGCGCCTGCGCCCCATGATGCACCTGCTTGCGGCGCGTGCGGCGGGCTACGCGGGCGAGCAACATCATGCGCTCGCGGCAGTGATTGAATTTATCCACACTTCCACCCTACTGCACGACGATGTGGTGGATGAATCCGACATGCGCCGTGGCCGCCAAACCGCCAATGCCCTCTTTGGCAACGCCGCCAGCGTCTTGGTGGGCGACTTTTTATATTCACGTGCCTTTCAAATGATGAGCCGCCTTGGCAGTTTGCGCGTGATGGATATTCTGGCCGACACCACTAACATCATTGCCGAAGGCGAAGTTATGCAGTTGATGAACTGCAACGACCCTGACACCAGCGAAGAGGCGTATATGAACGTCATTCGCTGCAAAACCGCGCAGCTTTTTTCTGCCGCAGGCCGTTTAGGCGGCGTACTCGCGGGCGCAGCGCCGGAAATTGAAGACGCCCTTGCGGCTTACGGCATGCACCTAGGCAATGCCTTTCAGCTTATGGACGATGTGCTGGACTACGAAGCTGATCCCGCCATTCTTGGCAAAAACATTGGCGACGACCTTGCCGAAGGCAAACCCACCCTGCCGCTGATTCACTCCATGCGCCACGCAGCGCCTGAGCAGGCACAAATTATCCGCTCCGCCATTGAAAACGGCGGCAATGCGCAGTTGGCCGAAGTGTTAGCAGTTGTTGTCAATACGGATTCGCTTAAATATACTGCGCACCTTGCAATGAACGAGGCGGAGCTAGCGATTCGCGCCTTGGACATCCTTCCCGACTCTCCCGAACGTCGCGCTCTTGCGAGCATTGCGCGCTTCGCTGTCGAGAGAGACCATTAAATCAATCATTTAATGGTCAAACACTTATCGGAGTGTGGCTCAGTCTGGTAGAGCACTACGTTCGGGACGTAGGGGTCGTAGGTTCGAATCCTATCACTCCGACCATTTTATTTTGCGTTGCGCGACTCGCTAGAGGCCAGCAAGTCACGCAACGCGTTTGTATCCAACACAGGCAATCCTAAGGCTTGTGCTTTAGCAAGCTTGCTGCCTGCCGCTTCGCCCGCAATCACGGCGGTGGTTTTCTTCGAGACGCTGTCGCTTACTTTCGCACCCAAAGCTTCCAAAGCGGCTTTAGCTTCTTCACGGCTCATGCCGTCCAAAGTGCCGGTAATGACATACGTTTGCCCTGCAAGCGGCTGATTGCCCTGTGCTGGGGCGGGCGTATCCCAATGAACCCCTGCCGCGAGTAAGCCCGCAATCACATCGGTGTTGTGTGCTTCGGCAAAGAACCCTGCGATGTGGGCGGCGATAGTCAAACCCACATCAGGTACGGCTTGCAAGCGCGGGTAACGCTCTTTTTTGCTCTCTGCCTGCGCGGTGAACAAATCAAGCTCAGCCGCTTCGCGCAAAGCCTCTAATGAACCGAAATGCTTGGCGAGGGCTTGCGCGGTGGTTTCCCCCACTTCGGGAATACCTAGCGCGAACAGAAAACGCGCCAGCGTGGTGGATTTAGATTGCTCAATGGCGTTAAGCAGGTTCTGCGCCGATTTTTCGCCCATGCGCGGAAGTGCCGCAAGATCGGCAAGCTGCACGCGGTACAAATCATCGAGCTGCTTGACTAAACCCGCCTCGTCCAACTGAGTGATGATTTTCTCGCCCAAGCCGTCAATATCCATCGCCCGCCGCGCCGCGAAATGGCGAATGGCCTCACGACGTTGCGCCGGACAATACAGGCCGCCCGTACAGCGTGCCACGGCCTCACCCTCAATCTGCTCGACATGCGAGCCGCATACCGGACAGGTGCTCGGCGCAATAATTTCCAGCGCCGAAGGCGGACGGCGCGCCGCCACGCTGCCGACAATTTCCGGAATCACATCCCCGGCGCGGCGCACGATGACCATGTCGCCAATGCGCACGTCTTTTTGCCGAATCATGTCCATATTGTGCAAGCTAGCATTGCTCACCATCACGCCGCCGACATGGACGGGTTTAAGGCGCGCCACCGGAGTCAATGCGCCGGTGCGCCCAACTTGCCAGTCCACGCCGACAAGCTCGGTCAATTCTTCTTCGGGCGGGAATTTGAACGCCACCGCCCAACGCGGCGCGCGCGAGACAAAACCAAGCGCCTGCTGGTCGGCAAGGGCATTGACCTTGAACACCGCGCCGTCGATGTCGTAATCCAGACGCTCGCGCATCGCCAGCAGATTGGCAGCAAACTCATGCGCCCCAGCCGCACCCTGCACCACGGCATTGAGCGGATTCACCGGCAAGCCAAAATCACGCAAACGCGCCAGCATGGCACTGTGGCTCACGGCAAGCTCAAGCCCATCCAATGCGCCCCAGCCATAGGCAAAAAAACTCAAAGGACGGCTAGCCGTGATACGCGAATCAAGCTGGCGCAGACTGCCTGCTGCGGCATTGCGCGGGTTGGCAAAGGGTTTTTCACCCGCCTGCTGCAGGCGCGCATTCAACGCGGCAAGCCCGGAGCGCGGCATAAACACTTCACCGCGCACTTCCAACACAGCAGGCAGATGCTCGCCCAAAAGACGCAACGGAATCGCATGAATGGTGCGCACATTGGCCGTGACATCTTCACCCTGCGTGCCATCGCCGCGCGTGGCGGCGCGCACCAGCACGCCATGCTCGTAACGCAGGCTAATCGCTAGGCCGTCGATTTTGGCCTCGGCGTTGTATTCCACATCATCCAGACCCAAGCGTTCACGCACGCGACGGTCAAACTCACTCAACTCTGCCGCATCCATGGCGTTATCCAAGGAGAGCATGGGTACGCTGTGCTGTACGCTCGCAAAGCTTGCAAGCGGCGCGCCGCCTACACGCTGCGTCGGCGAATCAGGCGTGACCCATTCGGGATGCTCCGCCTCAATCGTCCGCAACTCGCGCATCAAGCGGTCGTACTCCGCATCCGGAATACTGGGCGCATCCAGCACGTAATACGCATGGTCATGCGCCGCAATTTCACGGCGCAGCTGGTGCAAGCGGGCTTGGGACATGGCTACAACGAGGGTAAATCAGACAGCACGGTTTCTGCGGGCGCAGCTTGCTCCGCGCGCGTGCCGGGTAGGATTAAATCGCCGCCAAAGTTCATGCGCCACTCCATATCACGGCGTGAGTCGCACTGCCGCAGGGCTTCTTCGCGGCTAATCAACCCTTGCTGGAATAAGTCAAACAGCGCCTGATCGAAGGTTTGCATCCCTGCCACGCCGCCTTTTTTCATGATTTCTGGAATTTCATCCACCCGCCCGCGTTTGATTAAATCGCTGACATAACCCGAATTAAGCAAAATCTCATTCGCGGGCAAGCGCCGCCCATCCACACCCATGACCAAACGTTGCGACACAATGGCGACCAAGGTCAAAGATAGATCCATCAGCACTTGTTCACGCGCCTCAGGCGGGAAGAAACGCAAGATGCGATCCAGCGCCTGACTGCTATTGGTCGAGTGCAAGGTGGTGACGCACAAATGCCCCGTATCGGCAAAGGCAATGGCGTGGTTCATGGTTTCTTTATCGCGCACCTCGCCAATCAAAATCACATCCGGCGCTTCGCGCATCGCCTCTTTCAATGCGGATGCGTAAGAGTGCGTATCCACGCCAATTTCACGCTGATTAACGATGGATTTTTGATGGTTAAACGCAAATTCCATCGGGTCTTCAATAGTGAGCACATGCCCCGACTGGCTTCTGATGCGGTAGTCCAGCATTGCCGCCAAGGTGGAGGATTTGCCCGAGCCGGTCGCGCCTACCACCAAAATCAAACCATGCTTTTCCATGACCAAATCGCGCAAGGTCGTAGGCAGGCGCAAGTCCTCAAACGAGGGGATTTTTTCTTTAATATGACGAATAACTAAAGACACTTCGCCACGCTGGACAAACACGTTCACCCGAAAGCGCCCACGCCCTTCCAGTGACAAGGCAAGGTTCAGCTCCAAATCGCGCTCGAAACGCTCGATGCGATCAGGGCTCAGCAAAGGGTAAATCATGCTCTTGATATCGCCAGGCTTGAGCTTGTCTTGCCCGATGGGGCGCAATTCACCTTCAATTTTCACTTGCGGCGGCGCGCCGACGGTAAAGAACAAGTCCGATCCGCCGCGTTCAGAAAGCAGGCGCAGGTAGGGATCAAGAGTTTGAACGGGAATCGTGCTCATGGGTTTACCTTAAATTCATTCCACCATGGGGCGCATCTTCTTCACGGATCGCCATGCTATCGGTCTCGCTCAACAAATCGCGCGTGCGTGCACGCTTACTATTAAGCTTAATCGCAATACGCAAGTCATTTACCGAATCGGCATTACGCAAAGCCTCTTCAAAGCTAATCAAACCACCTTCATACAAGTCGAACAAATGCTGATCGAAGGTCTGCATGCCGTGCTCGCGCGAGCGCTTAATCAAGTCTTTCATCTCATGCACTTTGCCTTCAAAAATCAAATCAGCCATCAAGGGGGTATTGATTAAAATCTCCACCGCAGGCACGCGGCCATTGCCATCTTCGCGGCGCACCAGGCGTTGCGAAATCACCGCTTTGAGGTTTAAGGACAAATCCATAAGCAACTGATGCCGACGCTCATCGGGGAAGAAGTTGATGATGCGATCGAGCGCTTGGTTGGTGTTGTTGGCGTGCAAAGTCGTCAGGCAAAGATGCCCGGTTTCGGCAAAGGCAATGGCATGCTGCATGGTTTCGCGGTCGCGCACCTCACCAATCAAAATGACATCGGGTGCTTGGCGCAAGGTGTTTTTGAGCGCAACTTCGTAGCTTTCGGTATCTACGCCAACTTCGCGCTGGGTGATGATGCATTTATTGTGATCATGCACAAACTCAATCGGGTCTTCGATGGTGACGATATGCCCCTGCGAATTCGCATTGCGATAACCGATCATCGCCGCCAGCGAGCTGGATTTACCCGAGCTGGTCGCGCCAACAAAAATAATCAGGCCGCGCTTGGTCATGGAAAGTTCGCGTAAATTCGGCGGCAAACGCAACTCTTCAAAGCTTGGAATATCGTGGCGAATCAAGCGCAACACCATGCCCACCGAACCGCGCTGATTAAACGCATTCACACGAAAGCGCGCAATGCCTGGCAAGGAAATCGCAAAGTTATTTTCACGATGCTGTTCAAATTCAGCCAATTGCTTGTCGTTCATAATCGCGCGCGTCAGAACTTCGCTGTGCGTTTGCGACAGCGTCTGCGTGGTCAGCGGAGTAATCTGCCCATTCATCTTCACGCTGGGCGGCGCGCCCACCGTGACAAACAAATCCGAAGCATTCAGCTCGATGACTCGGCGTAATAAATCGTGGACGTAGCTAATTGCTTGATTGTGATCCATAAGGCAAACCTCAATTCATCCTTCAAATTAACCCCAAGGCGTTTAAGGAGGCGCTGATTGATTCGTCATTACGAGGCCGTAGGCCGTGGCAATCCATAGCGCGGCAGTTATTGCCGTGGATTGCTTCCCGCCACGCTTCGCTCGCGACTGAAGGCACGCTCGCAATGACAAGTTAATCCGCACTTCCTTAACCAAAGTCAGCCTTATTCATGGCAGCGGTACGTGCAGCATCACGCGTGATTACATTGCGCGCAAGAAGCTCTTTAAGATTCTGGTCAAGGGTCTGCATGCCCATAGCCTGCCCGGTCTGAATTGCCGAGTACATTTGTGCAATTTTGTTTTCACGAATCAGGTTACGAATCGCCGGCGTGCCGATCATAATTTCGTGCGCCGCAACCCGTCCGCCGCCGACTTTTTTCAGCAGGGTTTGCGAAATCACCGCACGCAGAGACTCGGAGAGCATTGAGCGCACCATCTCTTTTTCCGCCGCCGGGAACACGTCCACAATACGGTCAATGGTTTTAGCGGCGGAGCTCGTGTGCAGAGTTCCAAACACCAAGTGCCCCGTTTCCGCACCGGTCAGCGCTAAACGAATGGTTTCTAAATCACGCATTTCACCCACCAGAATCACATCCGGATCCTCACGCAGTGCCGAGCGCAGGGCGTTGTTAAAGCTATGGGTATCGCGGTGCACTTCACGCTGGTTAATCAGCGCTTTTTTACTTTGATGTACAAATTCGATGGGGTCTTCAATGGTCAGAATGTGCGAATAATCCTTTTCATTGATGTAGTTAATCATCGCAGCCAAGGTGGTGGACTTACCTGAACCCGTAGGCCCTGTGACAAGGACAATGCCGCGGGGCTGCTCGGAGATTTCTTTGAAGATTTTCGGCGCACCCAATTCTTCAAGGGTGAGCACCTTGCTTGGAATAGTACGCATCACCACGCCCGCGCCCCGGTTTTGCACATACGCATTCACACGAAAACGCGCGAGGCCAGGAATTTCAAACGAGAAGTCCGTCTCTAAGTTATCTTCGTAGTCCTTACGTTGTTTGTCGTTCATGATGTCATACACCATGGCGTGAACATCTTGGTGCGACAACGCCGGGGCGTTGATGCGGCGAATATCACCGTCCACACGAATCATCGGCGGCTCGCCGGATGACAAATGCAAGTCCGACGCGCCATTTTTTACCGAAAAGGCCAATAAGGTTTCAATATCCACGCTAAATACCCCGACAATGTGAAGCTATGATCGACATAAAGACTTTAGATGAAGGTACTTCCCCAAACCGCTTTGCGCAAGCATTGGACGCGAATGAAGCCGCACGATTAAGCAACGAGGACGCAAACCCATGCGCCCGCCTGCGCCAAGTCGAGCAGCGCGTCCGTCGCGCCCAAGATGCCGCAAAAGGGATTGCAGGCACGGCGCAGATTTTGGCCGTAAGCAAAGGGGTGACGCCCGAGCGACTGCGCGCAATCAATGCCTGCGGGCAAGCGGCCTTTGGCGAGAGCTATCTTCAAGAAGCGCGCACCAAGCAAGAGGCTTTAAGCGATCTTGCCATTGAATGGCACTTTATCGGCCCCGTGCAAGCCAATAAAACCCGCCCCATCGCTGAACATTTTGCTTGGGTGCATAGCGTGGATCGCCTGCGCATTGCCGAACGCCTCAGCCAACAACGCCCCGCGCATTTGCCACCGCTCAATATCTGCATTCAGGTGAATATCGACATTGAAGCGAGTAAAGCGGGCGTGTTGCCGGATGATTTACCCGCACTCGCCCACGCCATCAAAGCCTTGCCCAATCTACGCTTGCGGGGTCTCATGGCCATTCCACGAGCAACGCATGATGTTGCCACACAGAACGATGCCTTCCGCCGAGTGCGCCTGCTGCAAGAGCAGCTTTGCCGCGAATCTCTTGCGCTGGATACCTTGTCCATGGGCATGTCGGATGATCTTGAAGCCGCCGTCGCTCAGGGGGCAACATGGCTGCGCATTGGCACGGCGATTTTTGGTGCGCGTCCAGCCTAAATCCTTAAGGAAGCACTGATTTATTCGTCATCCTATGCTTGAACCAACTCTCAGGGAATAGGATATTTGCTGAGAGCGAGGAGAAAGGGACAGAGGCCGCAATTGTCATGAGTCTTCGAGACTGTTCGCAATGTGGGTTGCCTGATCTCCGCTCTGACCGAATCCGGACAGTTCATTGGGGCGAGACCCCGTATTTAGGATGGATGGAACAGTCAGTGCTCGTTCTTCATTATTTCAAGATTTCTAGGAGGTTGAATCATGACCGTTGTTGGAATTGATGTCAGCAAGACGTGGTTTGACTGTGCATGGCCGATCGATGGACGCACGCATCATCGCGAGGAGCCAAGCGACGTGGCGATCCAAAAGAGACTCGACAAAACAACGAGTTATGGATTGCTTCGCTACGCCCGCAAAGACGATATTCAGGTTTTTAGATGTTCCCTCTAGGCTTCATCGCTAAGCATGCTCACCCGCCAAGGCGCATCGGCGCTTTGTTGCAGGCGCTCATGCAGCCAGGCCGTGATCTCGCGCAAGATTTCATCAAGCTGCCATGGGGCATTGATGACGACCATGCCGCTACCGTTCAGACGTAGCTGATTATCCGGCGCGTGAATGCACAGCTCGCACACCAGCGTATCGGGCATTTCGGCGCGGGCGAGTTTGCGCAGAAAACGATCCACCAGCGGGCGGTCTTTGATTGGATACCAGCCGAGCAGCACACCTTGTGGCCAGCGTTGGTGCGTCGTCATCAGTGCATCGGCGAGGCGTTGCAGTTCATTCGGTGCTTCAAAGGGCGGGTCAATCAGCACTAAGCCGCGCTTAATGTCACGCGGCGGTAGCAGCGCGCCCAAGGCTTCCCAGCCATCCCGCGCATGAATCGCAGTATTCGGCTGGCCGCGCATGGCCTCGCGCAAATCGCTTAAAGTGCTGGACTCAAGCTCGCACAGTTGCACACGATCTTGCGGGCGCATGTGCGCGCTCATCAGGCGCGGTGAGCCTGGATACACGCGCGGCGGTTTGTGCGGGTCGGCATTGAGTGTGCGCACAGCACTCAACAAGGTCGAAATGACCGCCGGAGCGCGGGTTTCGACATAGACCTTGCCAATGCCATCACGCCATTCGCTGGTGCGTTGCGAGGGGTCGGCGCTCAAGTCGTATAACCCCGCGCCCGCATGGGTGTCGAGCACGCTGATGGGGGTGTCTTTAAGCTGTAAACGCTGGATAACACTGAGTAAAACCATGTGTTTATGCACGTCGGCAAAGTTGCCGGCATGGAAGGCGTGACGATAATTCATGTTATTGGATGACTGAAAATTGAAAATAAGCCGCATGGTGCGCGGTGAGATTGGATCTGGCAAATGCGTTATGCTTCTGACATTGTGCATGCCCTATAGTTTTGCGCGCCAATACAATGACCCATGTCCCCTTTCAACTGAGCTTAATGCTATGCCGCTCGCCCCGCTCACCGCTGAACTGCCTAGCCTGCGCATTGCGTTGGTCTCAGATACGCACAATGCGGTTGACCGGAGGATTGTCGAGGTGGTCGAGGGCTGCGATCTGGTGGTTCATGCAGGAGATATTGGCTCGCCGGAGGTTTTGGCGCAGCTTCTGCCCAAAAGCGGGCGGGTGTTTGCGGTACGCGGCAATAACGATACCCCCGACCAATGGCCCAAGGGCACGGCGCATTGCCTGCGCATTTTGCCGGACTATTTGAGTATGGATGTGCCGGGTGGGGTAATTGTCGTGGTGCATGGGCATCGCGTGCGCCCCGCCTACCGCAGACATGAGAGCCTGCGCGAGCACTACCCAGAGGCACGCGCCATTGTATATGGCCATACGCATCGTATCGTCGTGGATGATGCGGTAAATCCTTGGGTGCTAAATCCCGGCGCGGCAGGCCACACGCGCACTCACGGCGCGTCTTCATGTTTGGTGCTAACCGCCACGGCGAGCGACTGGCGCGTGGATATTCATGCTTTTCGTGATTAAGATGAAGACATGGCACGCATACTAGGCACGGGCATTGCAACGCTCGATATTATTAACACCGTCAACGGCTACCCGAACGAGGATAGCGAAGTACGTGCGCTGGCGCAGAGCGTGCGCGTAGGCGGCAATACGGCCAATACCTTGAGCATTTTGGCGCAAGCGGGGCATGAGTGCCGGTTTGCGGGGACGCTTGCTTGCGATATGAATGGCCGCCGCATTGCGGATGAGCTTGAATTGCGCGGGGTGGATTTAACCCATGCGCGCCGCATGGAACATGGTGCCGCACCGACCTCATACATTTTGCTGAATCAGCGCAACGGTTCGCGCAGCATTGTGCATTACCGTGATTTGCCGGAGTTTTCTCTTACTGATTTCATGAACATCAAGCAGTTAGAGAACTGCGATTGGCTGCATTTTGAAGCGCGAAACTGTGAAGATTTGGCGATCATGCTGGCGTATGCGCGCAGCATCGTCACCGACCAGCCCATATCCCTCGAAGTGGAAAAAGAACGCGACGGGCTGGATGCGCTCTGGAGCATTCCGGACATCATTATTTTCTCGCGCGCCTTTGCGCAAGGACGCGGCTTTGATGAGCCTGCTGCGTTTTTGCATGAGGCGCGCACTTGGGCACCGCAGGCGATTTTGGTGCTGCCTTGGGGCGACCAAGGTGCATGGGCGCTGTCCAAAAACGATGCTTTGCTTCACAGCCCGGCGTTTCCGCCCGTTGAAGTCATCGACACCTTGGCGGCGGGCGATACGTTTAACGCAGGGTTCATTCACGCCATGCTATCCAATCAATCGCTTGAAAACGCGCTAGGCCAAGCCTGCGAGCTTGCAGGGCGCAAGGTGGGGCAGCATGGTTTGGCGGGTTTGTTGACAAACGCAAGTCGCCAGCAGGATGCGCTTTGTGCCTTAAATAGCCTGGCCGACCCCGGCAGCCGCGCCTTTGAAGTTGAAGCCGACGGCACAAAGCACTCCATTTTTGTGGTGCGCCAAGGCGTACAGGCGTATGGTTATCATAACGATTGCCCGCATTTGGGTGCCAAGCTCAATGTGGCAGCGGACACTTTTTTGGATGCGGATGGGCAGCATATTCGTTGTGCCTTGCATGGCGCGCTGTTTAATATCACCGATGGGCGCTGTATCTCTGGGCCATGCAAGGGGCAGTCGCTTAAGCGTATAGATATTGAGGTGGTGCGTGGTCAGGTCATTTTGAACCCGCGCATGACAGATTCATAAATGATTCATGTTCATTGCGCATGATTTTCCGACTTTATAACCCCATAGGGGACGAACCGCTATGCGTATCGCCATCGTCACAGAAACCTACGCCCCGGACGTGAACGGCGTGGCGCGCACCTTGGTGGCGCTGGTCGGCGAGCTGCGTCGTTTAGGGCATGAAATCAATCTGGTGCGCCCCAATCCCCGTGGCGAGGCCATGCCTTGCGAACCGGGTGAGGTGCGCGTCACAGGCATGGCCATTCCGGGTTACAACGCCATGCAGTTCGGCTTTCCGGCTGGCGGGCGCTTGCGTGAACTGTGGACGAAAGAGCGCCCCGATGTCGTGCATATCGACACCGAAGGCCCATTGGGTTATTCGGCATTAAGCGCGGCGCGAGCCTTGCACATTCCCTTGACGACGAGTTTGCACACCCATTTTCATGTGTACATGCGTCACTATGGCCTGCCCTGGCTGGGCGCTCCGGCGTTGGCTTATTTGCGCCACTTTCACAATAGTGCCGAAATCACGCTCATTCCCACTGAAGATCAGCGCGCCCAGCTTGCCAACGATGGCTTGAGCAAATTGCGCGTTCTTGGGCGAGGCGTGAATAGCGATCTGTTTTCGCCAACAAGGCGCAACTCAAGCCTAAGGGCGGCATGGGGGGTGGATGATGATACGCCCGTGGCGATTTATGTTGGTCGCTTGGCCGCAGAAAAAAACACCCACTTATTTGCACGCGCCATCAAGGCCATGCGCGAGGCGCAGCCCAAGCTGCGCGCGGTCATGGTTGGCACAGGGCCTATTGAACATGAGTTACGCCAAAACCACCCGGATATCATCTTTACCGGAGCCTTAAAAGATGAGGCCTTGGCCGAGCATTACGCCAGCGCGGACATGTTTATTTTCCCCAGCCTGTCAGAAACATTCGGTAATGTCATTCTTGAGGCCATGGCTTCGGGGCTTGCGCCCTTGGCCTTTGACTACGCGGCGGCGCGGCATTTAGTCGATGACGAACATAATGGCTTGGTTGCACGCATGAACGATGAATCACATTTTATTGAGCAAGCAAAACGCCTAGCCTCATCCCCCAAATGGGCGCAAAATTTAGGTCTTGCCGCAAGGCGGCGCGCAGAAACCCAAGCTTGGAGCATGATTGCGCAACAGTTGGAGGCCATGTGGCGCGAAATAACCCAAAAGAAAGACACCCCGACGAACCCCGTGTCAACCCACCCGATGCCGAACAGCCAGGCGCAAAACACTCTGACAGCGCGTCCAAGCACCGCCCAGGAAGCCGCCTAATGAGCTTTATGCGCGAAAGTCTGCTACACCGTTACCTTGATTGGGAACACGCGCTCACCGTCGGCGCTCACCGTCTGCACGCCTACCGCATGGTACGCAGCGTGTTCGGCGTTGCCAGCCGTTTGGGCGATGGCGTGGGCTGGTATGCCATCATGGCCATGCTGGTGGTGATTTACGGACGCGCCGCCTGGATTCCCGTCGCATGGATGCTGGGCACAGCGCTCGTGGGTTTTGGCTTGTATTGGGCGATTAAAAAAATGACCGCACGCGCGCGTCCTTGCGATGTGTTCGATTCCATTAACCTCAGCGTCGCCCCGCTGGACAAATACAGCTTTCCCTCCGGACACACCCTGCATGCGGTTAATTTCGCTGCACAGATTATCGCCTTCGCCCCGGATTTCGCCTGGCTGGTGCTGCCTTTTGCCAGCTTAGTCATTGCCTCGCGCATGGTGCTTGGCCTGCATTACTTATCTGATGTACTTGCAGGCGCGACCATCGGCGGCTTGCTCGCAGCTTTTGCATTGATGATGCAGGCGGGCTGATGGTGGTCACTTGATCTAGGTCAGTTAAGCGTAAGAAACTCGCGCGGTTGCTCGCAACAAAAAACCCCGCAGACACGCAATGCCAGTCACTTAAGCCTGACTGGCATTTTTTTGGGGTATTTTGCAGATTTGGATTTGACGACTCTCGGACACGAACGCCCGGGTCGTCGAGGCGGCAGGACAAACCGATGCGCCTCATCCAAGAGCGCAGAAAGCCTCTCGGGCAATCGGCCTGCCGCGGCCAGCGGCGCGAAGCGCAGCACATCAATGATAGCCATGCTGGCCACGTGAAAGCTCATACGCCGTGGCTCGACCTTAATGTGTTGAGCCATCTTGCGCATCCATCGGCGCAGCAAGGTATACGCAATCAGAACGCCCCATAGCTCCTGGCGAACAAGCTCGGGCTGTTTACTGCGTAGCGTCCACCGCCCCTCCTGTAAGGAGGTCTTGATCTCGCGAAACCCAAGCTCAATCTCCCAACGCTGAACATAAAGTTGTGCAAGCTCCTGGGCGGGATAGCGCTTGAAATCCGTGAGCGAGGTGATGAAGCGCCGCGTGCGCCCGCCCAATTCAACCTCGATCAGGCGGGCTTGCCAGTGGGAAGGTAAGCTCGGATCCAGCCGTCGAGCGCGTGGCGAGACCGGCATTTTGATGAGCTGATCGCCGGTTGCATGCGTTGTGACGACCTCAAAGCGCAAATGATCCTTGGCACGCATGAGCCAATGCCGCTCGTGACCTTGCGCGTGCCAGCCGAGCAGGAACGCTGCCGAGAAATACGCGCGATCGAACACCGTCAGGGAGCAATCCTGACCGCCTAGCGATGCAGCCAACGTCAACTCCCCTTGGCTCATATCCCCCAGACGTGCGTCCAACAGCTCATGCGACGACGTGTCCATCAGGCACACGGCGCGGATTTGCGGCCACCCCGTCAGACCATGCTGATTGGACGTGCTTCCCAGAGCCTCTCTGTTCTCAGGTGTATCGGGGGTTGACCAGACCACACCATCCACCGCGAGAAGACGCAATCCCCATGCACGCTGCGCACCCTCATCGAACGATGTCCACGCCTGCGTGAGTTGGCGAAACAAAGCCTCCATGGGTTCATCACCCAAGCGCTGGCGCCCCGCCACGGCGGCACTGGGCACACTCATCGGCTGACCATTGCGTGTCAGGTTCAGTTGTCGAACGACATCTCCAATCGCTTGATTGCGGAACAACGCCAACCCAATCACCAACCAAACCACATGCTCCGCAGGGAGCTTGCGCCTTCGGATCGAAGCCTTGCCCGTGCTGGACAGTGCGTGTGCAACCCATTGAGAATCAATCAGGCTGCTCAGTTGGTCAAGGCGCTCAGGGGTGCGAGCGAGGGTAAAGGCCAGTTCGTCTTGGAGTGCGTGCATAAAAAAGGAGACATGATCCTCATGTCTCCTTTTGAGTTCAAACCCTTTTTAGGCTTAAGTGACTGGCATTACGCAAATAGCGGGTTTTTTTATTGCGACTTGAGCGCGATTTTTAACTTGGCCGTTGCACGCTTTCCAGCAACAAAGACGGCTTCATTTTCTTCGGTATGGGTAAGCCCATGAGTTCAAGCACCGTGCCGGCGATGTTGGCAATGCCGCCGCCGGTGCGTAGGCGCCAAGGGGCTTGGTCGAGCAACACACAGGGCACGGGGTAGATGGTGTGTTGGGTGTGCGGTTCGCCGGAAATCGGGTCGATCATCTCGTCGCAGTTGCCGTGGTCGGCGGTTATGATCACGCTATAACCTGCGGCGACGGCGGCATCCACGACGCGACCGGCGTGGGTATCGACGGCTTCAACGGCCTTGATGACGGCTTCGCGCACGGCGGTATGTCCGACCATGTCGCCGTTGGCGAAGTTCACCAGAATGAAGCTGTATTCTTTTTTGTTGATGGCGGCGATGGTGGCATCGGCGACGCCTTCGGCGCTCATTTCGGGCATCAAATCATAGGTGGCGACTTTCGGTGAAGGTACCATCACGCGGTCTTCGCCTGCGTAGGGTTGCTCCTTGCCGCCGTTGAAGAAGAAGGTGACGTGGGCGTATTTTTCGGTTTCTGCACAATGGAATTGCTTGTAGCCCGCTTGGCTAATGACTTCGCCCAAGGTGACGCTGGGGCGTTCGGGAGGAAAGCCAATCGGCGTGAGAAAGCGCGGGTCGTACTCGGTGAGCGAGGTGACAACAAGCGGGTCAAACTCGAAGCGATCAAAGCCAGTAAAGGTCTTTTGTCCTAGCGCTTCGGCGAGTTGGCGCGGACGATCGTTGCGGAAGTTGAAAAAAATCACGCCGTCATCTTTTTGCGGGCGCTCGTAGGCGGGAAAGACCATCGGCATAATGAATTCATCGTGGATACCAGCATCGTAGCTGGCTTGAATCGCCTCGCGTGCGTTGTTGGCTTTTTGGCCTTCGCCATGCGCGATTAAGTCCCAGACCTTGAAGGTGCGCTCCCAGCGTTGGTCACGATCCATGGCGTAGTAGCGCCCGGAGATGCTAGCAATTGCTCCGCCCGCTTCAGCCAGCGCGGCTTCGATTTCGGCAAGATAGGTAATGGCGCTGCGTGGGGCTGTATCGCGGCCATCAGTAAACATGTGCAGTAGCGGGCGTGCGCCGTGTTGCTTGGCGAGCGTAATGAGTGCCAGCAAGTGATTGATATGGCTGTGTACACCTCCATCGGAGACAAGACCCAATAAATGCAGTGGACGACCATTTTTGGCTGATTTTTGTGCAGCCGCCACCAGCGCCGGGACTTCAAAGAAGCTGCCATCGGCAATGGCATCGTCAATGCGCACCAAGTCTTGGCGATGAAGTTCGCCGCAGCCGAGGGTCAAATGACCGACTTCGGAGTTGCCCATTTGACCATCGGGCAAGCCGCAGGCGCGCCCTGAAGCTTCGAGCACGGTGTGGGGGCGGTGTGCCATAAAATCATCAAGGCGTGGGGTATGTGCAAGGGCCACGGCGTTGTTGCTGCGGCTGGGGTTGACCCCGACACCGTCAAGAATAATCAGAACAACCGGGCTGCGTGGGGCAAGATTCGACATGCTGTGCGTACTCATGGATTTGATTTATGGGGGTGAGCATCGTCGCTGGATTCATCGACGGGCAACGGCTCTTGTAATGGGGTGTTGCGGTCATCCCGCTCAACGAGGGGCGTATCATCTTCGGCGCTATGCGTTTCAACTGCATGGTGCGTGCCGGAAGGTTCGAGTGTTTCGCCTGCATTGACGCGGCGTTCGTCTTCTTCGGCGCGGGCAAGTTCAGCGTCCATGTCCAGCGGCGTTTCGGGTATCGTTGTTGCGTTATCGTCAGGCGGGGTGGCGCTGGACTCTTCCGCGCTAAGCGCGTTACTACTTGCAGCGGCTGCAATCATGCCAGTAGTGGCGGGTGCTATGAGTTGAGCGGGTTCTTCGCTATCCACGTCCTCGTCATCTTTGGCTTTGTTTTTCACCATGACACGCGCGACTAAAATGCCCAGCTCATAAAGCATCCACACCGGGATGGCGAGCATGAACTGCGACAAAATATCCGGCGGGGTAAAAATGGCACCAATAATAAACGCCACCAAAATGGCATAACGGCGTTTTTCAGCCAGTTGATCGGGGGTGACCACGCCCACCATGCTCAAGACAATCACGGCGACCGGGACTTCAAAGGCCAAGCCAAAAGTAAAAAACAAGCCGATGGCGAAGTCTAAATAGTTGCCAATGTCCGGCATGAAGGACACCCCTTGCGGGGCAAACATGGCCATAAAGTGAAATACAGCGGGAATAACGATGAAGTAGGCAAAGCCCGCGCCCACATAAAACAGCAGCGAGCTGGAGACAATCAGCGGCACGGCGAGGCGCTTTTCGTGCTGGTACAAGCCTGGGGCAATAAACGCCCAAAGCTGGTAGAGAATGTAGGGCATGGCAATAAACACGGCCGCCAGTGCCGCGAGCTTAATCGGGATAAAAAACGGCGAAATCGCGCCGGTGGCGATCATGGTTTGCCCTTCGGGCAGGCTGCTGATGACCGGGGTGGCGAAGATGGTAAATAACTCGCTCGCCCACGGAAACAACACCAGCATCAACACCACAACAGCAAGAACGGCGCGCAGCAGACGGTCGCGCAGTTCGATTAAGTGCGCGACAAAGGCTTTCATGCCCTCAGAAAGCGTGGACATATCCGGTGTCGGCGGCGTGGAGGGCTGGGTCATGCGCTGGCCTTGGGGGTTGGTGTCATGGCATTCGGCACGGGCTGTGGCGTGGGTTCGCTACTGCTGCCGAAGCTTGGGCGGTGCAGGGTTTCACCCAAAGACTGGCTGAGTGCCTGCATTTCGTCTTCAATGGTTTGTGCCGTCATGCTGGGCAGCGCAGTCTCAAGTGCAGGTTTGGCGGCGGGCAAATCTGCGGCGGGCGAGGCGGCTGGAACGCTGGGGTTTTGGCTTGGGAGCGGCGATTTGTCGAGGCTAGGCGAAGTTTTGGCTTGCGCAGTCACAGGCTTGTCAGCGGGTGCTTCGGCTGGGAGCGTCGCGGCTTCATGCAGCGATTGCACTGCATCTCCCGTGGCCTGCATGAGCTCATGCTGGGTTTGTTCGACATCATGCCGCGTGTCTTCTACTAGCTTGCGCAGCTTCTGCATTTCTTCTTCTTGCGCGCTCATCAGCTTGCGCAGTTCGGCGGTGTTGAACTCGCTTTCCACTTCCGCCTTGGCATTGGCGATAAAGCGCTTGACCTTGGTGAGCCATTTGCCTGCGCTGTACGCCATGCCGGGCAGGCGTTCAGGCCCGACTACAATGACGGCGATGATGCCAATCACCAAGATTTCCCAGAAACTGAGATCAAACATACCGCTTACTCAGGATGCGCCGCAGAAGTATTTACCTGCGGCTAAGCCAACACACACCACCTAGGAACTTAAGACTTGGTGTTTTCGCGGGTCGCTTCACCTTCAATCACACGCGCTTGCGGTGCGGCAGGTTGAGGCGGCAGGTTGTTAGTGGCGACTTCCACGGTTGGAGACTTGGTTTCGTCGTCTTTGCTTTCGTCTTTCACGGCCTGCTTGAAGCCTTTAATGGCGTTGCCAAGATCGCCACCAATGCTTTTCAGGCGTTTGGTGCCAAACAACAAGATGACGATCACCAGAACAATCAGAAGATGCCAAATACTAAAAGCGCCCATGCGATAAATCCTCAAAGGGTTAAAAGAACATTAGAGAGCAATGATACAGAAATTTTACGATGGAGCGCGGCTCGCCTTTTCATCGTGGCCTGACAAACCAAAACGCCGTGCCAACTCATTGAGGATGTCTTGTGGCTCCAAGCCAGCGTCAGCGAGCAACACCATGCTGTGAAACCATAAGTCCGCCGTTTCATAAATCAACTGCTCGCGGTCGTTCTGCATGGCCGCAATCACCGTTTCCACAGCTTCTTCGCCGAGTTTTTTGGCAATGGTGGCGCGCCCCTTGGCGTACAGGCTTGCGACATACGACGACTCAGGGGCGGCATTTTTGCGCGCTTCAAGCACGGCGTGCAACTGGGTTAACACGTCATTATTTTCATTATTCATGGATGTGCGGCTCATGGGGCGTGGCGTAAATCTCGTCCGGGTTTTTCAGCACTGGGTCAACAGCGACCCACTGCTCGCCAATCAGACGCGAGTAAAAACAGCTCTGCCGCCCGGTGTGACAGGCAATGCCGCCATGTTGTTCAATTTGCAATAAAATCACATCGTTATCGCAATCAAGGCGAATTTCGCGCACGGTTTGCACATGCCCGGAGCTTTCGCCCTTGTGCCATAGCTTGTTGCGCGAGCGCGACCAGTACACCGCCTCACCGCGCTCGGCGGTCTGGATAAGCGCCTCGCGGTTCATCCAAGCGAACATCAGCACACGCCCGGATATTGCGTCCTGTGCAATCACAGGCACGAGACCTTCTGGGGTCCATTGAACTTGATCGACAAAGCTCATACGCGCACCTCAATGCCCGCTTGCGCCATGTGTTCTTTGGCTTGTTGCACTGTGAACTCACCAAAATGAAAAATGCTTGCTGCCAACACCGCATCGGCCTTGCCTTTGAGCACGCCGTCGTTCAAATGATCGAGATTACCCACGCCACCGGACGCAATCACGGGCACCTCGACCGCCTCGCTGATGGTGCGCATCAGCTCCAGATCAAAGCCAATGCGCGTGCCGTCGCGATCCATGCTGGTCACGAGGAGCTCGCCCGCGCCGTAAGCCACCATTTTTTGCGCCCACGCAATCGCATTTAGCCCAGTGGGTTTGCGCCCGCCGTGGGTGAAAATTTCCCAGCGCAACGGCTCGCCGGGCGCGGAAACACGCTTGGCATCAATCGCCACCACAATGCACTGGCTGCCCACTTTGTCGCTTGCTGCGCGCACAAAATCGGGGTTGGTCACCGCCGCCGTGTTGATTGATACCTTGTCCGCACCGGCATTGAGCAGGCGGCGAACGTCGTCCACGCTACGAATGCCGCCGCCTACGGTCAGCGGAATAAACACCTCATCGGCCACGCGCTCGACCACATGCAGCATGGTTTCGCGGCCTTCGTGACTGGCTGAAATATCAAGAAAAGTCAGCTCGTCCGCGCCTTCGGCATCGTAGCGGCGGGCGATTTCGACCGGATCGCCTGCATCGCGCAAGCCTAAAAATTGCACGCCTTTGACCACGCGACCTTCGGCGACATCGAGGCAGGGAATAATGCGTTTAGCTAGCACGTTAAGGCATTCCTTTTGGCAAGATCATCTCGATCTTCGTTGTGCATAAAAATGACCTCGGCGAGGTTTATCGCTTCGTTATCCCGGACAATGCGCATCCACATGGGCTTGAGCTTGCGCCAAATCCAGCCCGCCTTCGTACAAAGCGCGCCCAATGACCACGCCCGCCACGCCCTCAGACGACACTTTGCAGAGGCGCTCGATGTCCGTGATTGAGGTGACTCCGCCGGAGGCAATCACCGGAATGTTGACCGCCTGCGCGAGACGCACCGTGGCTTCGACATTCACGCCCTGCATCATGCCGTCACGGCTAATATCCGTGTAGATAATGGAGTCTACGCCATAGCGTTCAAAATGCTTTGCCATATCAATCACATCGTGGTGCGAGAGCTTGGACCAACCTTCGGTGGCGACCTTGCCGTCTTTGGCATCCAGACCGACGATAATGTGACCAGGAAATGAGACGCATAAATCGCTCACAAAGCCCGGCGTGGTCACCGCCTTGGTGCCGATAATGGCGTACTTAATGCCGATATTTAGATACGCCTCGACGGTGGCCTCGTCACGAATCCCGCCGCCAATCTGCACGGGCAATTCAGGAAACGCCTCCACAATGGCGCGCACCACTTCACGGTTTTTCGGCTTGCCCGCAAACGCACCATCCAAATCAACAAGATGCAAACGTCGTGCGCCCGCCTCGACCCAACGTGCGGCAACAGCGACAGGATCTGCGGAAAACACCGTGTCATCCTCCATACGCCCTTGGCGCAGGCGTACACATTGGCCTTCTTTCAGGTCGATGGCAGGAATCAGCAACATAGCGACAATAATCCTCAGGCTTTACTATTAGGTTAAAAAATCAGGGGTTCCAATGCAGAAAATTGCGTAACAAACGCAGGCCTGCCTCGGCGCTTTTTTCTGGATGAAACTGCACGGCGGCGACATTTTCATGGGCAATCGCGGAGACAAAATTCAGACCATAATCCGTCGTCGCCAAAGTCAAATCGCTGGACTTTGGGGCGACATGGTAACTGTGCACAAAATAAAAGCGCTCGCCATCTTCAATACCATCCCAAAGCGGATGCGGACGGGTTTGTTGCACACGATTCCAACCCATGTGCGGGATTTTCAGGCGCTCGCCCGCCGCATCCTGTAAATCGTGGCCAAAAAAGCGCACCTCGCCTTCAAACATATCCAAACAGGCCGTGCCGTCATTTTCTTCGCTATGGCTCATCAGCACCTGCATACCCATGCAAATGCCCAAAAAAGGCTTATTGCGAGCAGCCTCAAGCAACGCATCGTGCAGACCGCGCTGATTCAGCTCCAACATGCAGTCACGCGCCGCGCCCTGCCCCGGAAAAACGATACGATCTGCCGCCGCCAGCTCGCTTGGGCAGCCGCTTACGCACACCTCGACACCGGCGGGCGCGACATGCTCAATCGCCTTGGCCACCGAGCGCAAATTGCCCATGCCATAATCGACGACGACGATACGGCTCATTTACAGCGCACCCTTGGTGGACGGTAGTGCATCGCCCATGCGCGCATCCATCTCGCAAGCCATGCGCAAGGCGCGGCCAAACGCCTTAAAAATCGTTTCGGCCTGATGATGTGCATTGATGCCGCGCAAATTGTCGATATGCAAGGTTGCCTTGGCATGGTTCACAAAGCCTTGGAAAAACTCCTGCACCAACTGCGTTTCAAACGTACCGATACTGGCTCGCGTAAAATCGCAAGCAAACACAAAGCCTGGACGACCCGACAAATCAATCACCACTCGCGAGAGCGCCTCATCGAGAGGCACATATGCATGACCATAGCGCCGAATGCCGCGCTTATCCCCCACTGCCTGCGCCAGCGCCATGCCGAAGGTAATGCCAATATCTTCCACGCTGTGATGATCGTCGATATGCACATCGCCGTCGCACTCAATCTCCAAATCCATCATCCCGTGGCGCGCAATTTGGTCGAGCATATGCTCAAGAAACGGCACGCCCGTGCGGAAATGGCTACACCCAGTCCCATCCAGGTTAATGCGCACACGCACCTTGGTTTCCAGCGTATCGCGGCGTATTTCTGCCTCGCGAGCGCTTGGTTCAATACTGCGGGATGGAGCAAGCGTCGGCGACAAACCCAGTGAAGGCTCATTCAAAGCGCGGAAAGGCTGATTCATATCGTCAAAGCTACAAGCAAATAATGCGTGAAGCATACAACGACGCACCGTTAGTCGGAAACCCACCCCAGCGCAAAAAGCCGTATCCATCGAATAAAAACCTTGACGTCGTGCGGTCACACGTATTTAATACGCGCCTCCAAAAGGCCAGATAGCTCAGTCGGTAGAGCAGAGGATTGAAAATCCTCGTGTCGGGGGTTCGATTCCCTCTCTGGCCACCATATAATTCAACAACTTAGCCCGCATCACGCGGGCTTTTTTGTGGGCGTATCTCGCCATGTAAGCACCGTGTAAGCATTTTGCGGTAATCCAAAATGAAAAATTCGGGATAGAACAGGGATAACACTCGGTGCAAGCTCACGGAAGGTTGAGTTGCAGCAGGGATGCGATCAGCATGAACTCGACTCATTCTTCCCGATAAGTGTTCGGCGGGTGACAAAATCAAACACGCCTTCATTCAGGCATTGGCGTACAAATCTCATCCACGCCCTTTGAATTGATGACAGTCATCTTTCCAAGAACCTCCGTCCATGTTTCAATGCGTCCATGCCATCCCACGAAGAAGACCCCCTCCAACGTCGCCGTGAGCAAGTTCGTCTTGCTCAGCGGCGGCGTCGTGCACGCTTAGCTGAAGGGCAGCGTAGTCAAGTCAATCTTTTTCTGTCATCCGATGCCATTGCTCGGCTTGATGCGCTGGCATTGCTTTGGGGTATAGAGCGCCAAGAAGTGATCGAGCGACTTCTTAGCACCGTCTGTATTGAAACCGCCATTCCTGACATTCACGCCCTCTCTGACTAAATCGCTGCGCACGATAACTACATGAGAGTTTTGCTTTTTATGTGGCTTTTTTTCACTTTATTGATTACTATCATCATGTAATCAATTAACCCTGTAGGTGAATGCCATGGATGAAGAAAAAGATATCTGCCCTACCATCATCAGTGCCTTGCTGCTCCGTCTGCATAAGCTCGAAACCCATTCCCAAGATTCCGTGTTTTATTCGCTGCAATTACTCAACTGGTTGGTCGAAAAATTAGAGAAGCCAAAAGCGGATGATGATTGGCTTGATGTTCGGCATTGGCGTTTGCTTGCGCGGCATATTCACTCTTTGGTTGCCGTCAATGTGCCCTGTATCGCAGATGAGGTGGCTTACGACTTAGGGATTGAATCGTCGCTCATCACTCAGCCGCAATCTAAAAGGTACGCGCAATCCATGCCGTTCTTGGGTTTTGCAACTTGGCAGCGACC